>JAICJP010000046.1 GCA_025928375.1 Candidatus Sulfotelmatobacter sp. | reverse complement strand
CCGCAACGAACTGAAGTCCGTGGAAACGGAAATCAAGTACGAAGGCTACCTGCTGCAGCAGGAGCGCGCCATCGAACGTTTGAAAAAATCTGAGCAGCACTCCATCCCCGAATGGTTCGATTACGGTTCGGTCAGCGGCCTGTCCCGGGAAATGCAGGAGAAGCTGACCAGAGTCCGCCCGCGGACCATCGGCCAGGCTTCCCGTATTCCGGGAGTGACCCCTGCTGCGGTGTCACTGGTAAACGTGTTTATTGAGATCCAGGCTCGACGACGGCAGCAAGCGGCATCTCTGCAATAAGCCAACCCGGCACTCCCAGTCGCAGAGCCTGCCACAGGTGAGTAGAATGAGGTGTATTCACTTCAGCGTGCTTGAGGGGACATCATGAAAAAAGCCTTCTGTGTTCTTCTCCTTCTAGCGGCGTCATCGCTTCTGGCGCAGGATAAGAATCCGGTCACATCGGCAGTGAAAGAGATCCTTCCGCGGCAGCAGAAAAATCTGGTTGGAGCCGCCGACGAGATGCCCGCCGAGAAATATAACTACAAGCCCACCGAGAACCAGATGACCTTTGGCCATCTCGTGCTGCACGTCATCGAATCCAACCATCTGTTGTGTTCAAAGCTCAGCGACGCGCCTCAGCCTAAGCCCGCAACGCCTCTGAAAGAGACGGATGGAAAAGATAAGTTGGTGCCCGCGCTGAAAGCCAGCTTTGACTCCTGTTCGACTGCCCTTGGAAAAATCGATGATTCCAAGCTCGCGGACGAAGTGGAATTGTTCGGTGGCCGCAAGGGCTCCAAAGCCTTTGCCTTGCTGGCGCTGAGCGGTGGCTGGGCGGATCATTACAGCGCGGCGGCGATTTATCTCCGGCTGAATGGATTGTTGCCCCCGACCGCCCAGCCGAAGAAGTGACCTCAGGCCTGGATCGTAGAGACGTAGCTCGCTACGTCTCTACCCACTGCATAGGCGCTTAGTCCTTTTTCTTTTCCTTATCTTCCAGACGGTGGTCTTTCACGCTGAGCAAATCGTTGAGCGCCTTCACTAGCTGCGTGAATTTCTCCCGGTCCTGCTCGGTCGCAATGCGCTGACACAAGCTTGCCATGCGCTCTCGTTCGTCGGGGGTCATCTTTCGCCTCCTACGCTATGGATGAATGGAATCGAGGTAATCTAACGAAAACGGGTGGGGCATGTCTGTCGGATAGGCGACAAAGGGGACACGTTCGGAACCCCGTAAGTTACCCACAGGATGCCGCAAATCGGACGACGTCGGCTTGGGGACAGCCTCTCAGGTGTCCAACGTGGTCCAGGAAAGTCTTCTACTCGATCTGCACCAGGGAACTCTCAGGAACACTGCCTGGACTGGCCGACGGGTGCTGCGGCGCGCGCCACGAATCGAAGATCGACACCTGGTGAACGCAAGACACCGTGCAATGCGGGGCGCAGGATTTTTCGCTGAGATACTCGCGGCGCAGGTCTTCGCGCGTGTAGCTTTCCAGAGGAGTCGCCGGATAGCCCCGCTGCTGCGAGCAATAGTGCACCAAGCCGTTCTCGCAGATGTAGAGATACCGCGACCCGGCGCGGCATCGCCACTCATTCGCCTTGCCCTTCGCAATGTTGTCCTGAAATGAATTCACCCGGGTGAAGCTGCGTTTTTCCAGGCGCTTCATCTCGTGATAGATGCGGCGCTCTTCATCAGCCAGCGGCTGCAGCTGCCCGCCCCCATCGTGAATGATCCCGATGGTGGAGCTGAAGCCGAGTTCGACGGCGCGCTTGCCGATCACCAGCGCATCCTGCGGGTGCTTGATGCCCGCGCCGACGACTGAATTGATATTCACGTGAAAATCGGCGTGCTCGGCCAGAAGTTGCAGCTTCTTATCCAGCACCTTAAGGCTTTTCTTCGACACTTCGTCGGGATTGACGTTGTCGATCGAGATCTGCAGCCACTCGAGCCCCGCGCGGTTCAGGCGCTCAATGCGCTCGGCCACCAGCAGGTAACCGTTAGTGATTAGACCGGCGACCATGTCGTTCGCGCGAATGCGGCGGATGATGTCATCCAGTTCCGGATGCAGCAGCGGCTCGCCGCCGGAGATTGTGACCACCGATGTTCCCAGCGCGCCCAGCTTGTCCACGCGGCGGTACATGTCGTCCACCGGGACCGGCTTGGAGAAGTCGTCGAATTCGTTGCAATACGTGCACGCCAGATTGCACCGGCGCATGGGAATGATATGGGCCAGCAGCGGGTGTTCCGTGTTGGCCAGCGCGCGCACGACCATCTTGGCTCCGCGCAGGTTGCGATGCAGTGCTTTTGCCCGGCGCCGCAAGCTTGTGACTAACGATGGCATTTGGATGATTACTTCCTATTAGAACATAGGGTTTACAACCGTTGCACCTGCCTTGCAGCGTGTGGGTCAAGGGCCGACTCAAACGGCAAATCTAAGCAGTGTTCATGGTTTCAGTCCGTGTCCCGCTTGCTGCAGTATGGAGAGCGCCTTTTCCGAGAACTCCTCCTGGATCAACACATAATCCGTGTCATAGGTTGAGACGGCGAAGATCGGAATTGCGTTGTCGGACAGCGGCTGAATAAACGACAGTAGAATTCCGGTGACCGAAAAGGGGAATGGCCCTTCCAGTTTCAGGCACATCCAGCGCAGGGGAGAGCGGATGTTTGGCGGAAGATTTGCTGCGGGACAGACGATTGAGAGTTCGTCGGCGGTGCGGCTGATCGAAATGAACTCGCCTTGCGCCGCCCAATCGGGTATGGGTGCATCCGGCTCCAATCGCAGGATGACGTAGGCTTCTCGCAGACTGCGGAACTTGAGGCGGTGACGTTGAATGGGAGCTTCGTGTGGAGATGTGGGCATTCAGTCAAGCTTACTGCAACAACGACCGAGCTTTGCCCGGGTCACGGACGAGGCGTCCGCCCTTACGAACTTATCCTTCCACGGCTTTCCGCACTGCGGCACGCGCCAGCAGGCGTGTGGAATCCAGCGTAGGCAGCGGCGATGACTCCGGCATCACCAGCAGGGGAATTTCGGTGCAGCCTAGCACCACCGCATCGCAGCCTTCGTCTTTAAGCGAGCGAATTACCTCGACGTAGTACGCCAGCGAACGCGGAAGGAACTGTCCGTTCACCAGTTCATCAAAGATGATTTCATTGATGCGTTGCCGCTGCTCTGCTTTCGGAATGCGATGTTCGATGCCGGCCGCCTTCAGCGCTTGCGGATAGACCGGCCCCTCCATTAGATACCGCGTCCCCAAGACCGCGAGCCGGCTGAATTTTCTTCTCTTCGCTTCTGCCGCGACTTCCCGCGCAATGTGCAGCCACGGACGCGACGCACGATGCTCTACCAGATCAAACGCCTGGTGAATTGTATTATCCGGACAGATCAGGAAATCTGCCCCGCCCTTGGCCAGCTTGTCGGCGGAAGACAGCATCAGTTCGGCGACACCGGCCCAGTCTCCCGCGTCGATCCTCTTCATGTATTCCGCCAGCGAGTGCGAATGAAGCGAGACTTCAGGGTGATCGTGCTTACCAAGCACAGCAGCGCCTTCGAGCGAGATCGTGCGGTAGCAGAGGGCTGCTCCTTCGGTGCTGCAGGCGACGATGCCGATGTGGAGCATCAGGCTTACGAGCTAGTATTCCTACTCACTTGTGGCGACTGCGTAGGGGCTTGCGTCTCGGTAGCGTTTCTCGAACTCTTCTCGCGTGCAGATTGTCTTGGTGTCGATCACGCGATCGATAGTCAGGATTCCATCCAGGTGATCAATTTCATGCTGCAACAATTCGGAGAGGTTACGGTCCTCCCCGGCTTCAATTTCCTGCGTGTTCCCCTCGACATCTTGATAACGGACAGTGATTTCGCGGTGCCGCTCCACCTGCATGAAGATTGAAAGGAAACTCAGGCAGGCGTCCCAAACCACCATCGTCTCCCGGCTTCGCCGCACTATCTCCGGATTGACCATCGGCCAAGGCTTTTCTCCCGGTAGCCTCAGGAAAATGACCCGCTCCAGCACGCCAATTTGTGGAGCCGCAATGCCTCGGCCGTAACCGGTTTTAGCCCGCCAGTGCGCCAGCGTGTCCGCGAGATCGCCGACTAGTTCCTGAATCCGGGGCGCTGACGGATCTTCGACGCGCTTACATTTCTCCCGCAGCACGGGATCCCCGAGTTGGCGAATGGGCTGAGCCGGCATAACTATCCTGCAACCGCGGCGTCGAACAGGCTGAGCAATTCCAATTTTTTCTCGGCGGGCAGGAACGAGGCTTCAAAGGAATTGCGCGCCAGTTCCCGCAGGTGCTCGTCGGTAAAGCCAAAAGTCTGCTGCGCCAAGTGGTACTCGCGAGCCAGCGAAGTTCCGAACAGCGCCGGATCGTCCGTGTTCAGCGTGACCATCAGCCCCTGGTCGAAATAACTTTTCACCGGATGCTCTGCCGCGCTCGTGCACACTCCGGTTCGCACATTGCTGGTGATACAGATCTCCACGGGAATCTGCCGGTACGCCAGCTCTTCCACCAGATCAGAATCCTGGCTGGCGCTGAATCCGTGCCCGATCCGTTCCGCATGAAGATTGAGCGCTCCCCAGATGGATTCCGCCGGACCGGTCTCCCCAGCGTGGGCGGTCAGATGGAGCCCGTGATCCCCCGCATACGCGTAGACGCCGCGGAACAGCTCCGGAGGAGCTTTGATCTCATCTCCCCCAATGCCCACTCCGACCACGTGGCGATCCTGGTAGCGAACCGCCAGTTCAAAAACCTTCTGCGCCTCTTCCACTCCGAAGTGCCGCGTAGCGTCAAAGATCCAGAGCAGGGAGACTCCGAAGTCGCGTGCCCCGCGCGCGCGTCCGCGTTCCAGGGCCTCAAATATGGAATCGAAATCCTGCTTGCGATAAAGGCAGACGCCCACCGCCACGTAAACTTCCGCATGCAGCACGTTCTCTTCCTTCAACCGCTGCATCAGTCGATAAGTAATTAGTTCATAGTCGTCAGGCTCGCGCAGGTGGGCACTGACTTCTTTAAACGCCATCAGGAAGCTGGGGAAATCCGTGTACCGATACAGAGCCTCGGTCTCGGCCAGCGTAGCAGAGTCCCCGTGCCGTTTTCTAAGCTCTAGCAGAGTTGCCGGCTCAACCGCTCCTTCCAGATGCAAGTGCAGTTCCGCCTTCGGCAGCTGTCGGACGAAGGCATTCGGAGTGGGCGCTCCTGCGGGGCTCATGGATTTCGATTGTAGATGGCACTGAAGGAATTTTCGAGTCGGAGCGGTACTGAGTACCGGATTGCAATAAGCAATGGGTAAGGACCAAGAGCCAACTCATCAACACCGTTCTCGCTCAGAGCTCGTGACTCATAGCTCGCTGTCTGACCGAAACCTTGCTGCCTCTAACATGCCCGGCCAGGGGGCGGCTTCTGCGCCATACGGGGGTCCCAAAAAACTAAAGGCGGCCATCTCTGGCCGCCCTTATTCGAATTGTCTTGCTCAGAAGCGGTCTTAGACGCCTTTGACGTTCTCTGCCTGCCAGCCTTTCGGGCCTTTCACTACGTCAAACTGCACTTGCTGACCTTCCTGGAGGCTGCGGAATCCACTCGCCTGAATGGCGGAGAAATGCACGAATACATCCTCACCGTTCTGGCGGCTGATGAATCCATAGCCCTTTGCGTCGTTAAACCACTTCACTGTTCCTGTTTCCATGTGATGCTTTGTTCCTTTACTTGATGTAGCGCTGAAACTTTCAGGATTCTTCTGCAGGCAGGGCACACGCTGGGTTAAGCGGAGATGCTTGTACTGCGAGGAACTCTAAAGTCAAACGCACCATCATTGTACCTCGATATGCCCCAAAATAGCTACAAAAATCGCGCATCGACACACGTAAGTGGCTGCTGTAGAGCACGTTATGTCTAAGCGCGGTTCACGGCGGCTAGCCCAAATTTGCCACTTTTCCCAAAACCGATCATCATCTAGGAACATGCTTCTCAAAATCATGTTGCTGGCTGGGTTGCTGAGCGGTCCGGCGTGGGCCGGGATCGTCGATAATGTCCGCATTGCCCTCAGCCAGAACAATTTCGCTGCTGCCGAAGCAGAACTCAGCGCCTACCGCAGCCAACGAGGCATCGATCCACCATACCTCGAGGCCTACTCCTGGCTTGGCCGCGCTGCCTTGGACGATGGCCAGTACGATCAGGCTGCCGGTTACGCCAAGGAAACAAAAGCACTGGCGTTGGAACAATTAAAACAACGCCCGCTCGACGCAGAACCTCATCTGCCCCTCGCCCTGGGCGCGGCTCTGGAAGTGCAGTCCCAAGTTCTGGCGGCCAAGGGACAGCGCACCCAGGCCTTGGCTCTGTTGCAGAACGCCCTTCGGACCTATGCCAGCACCTCGATCCACGACCGGCTGCAGAAGAATCTCAACTTGCTGACATTCCAGGGGAAGGTCGCTCCTGCCTTGAAGGCCGATCAGTTTCTGGGCGCAACCTTCGCGGCTCCCGACCAGTGGCGCGGCCACCCTACTCTCCTGTTCTTCTGGGCGCACTGGTGTGCCGACTGCAAGGCTGAGGCCCCCATCATCACTCAGTTGCGATCAGAGTTTGCGACCAAGGGATTCAAAGTGGTCGGCCCCACCCGGCTGTATGGATACACGGCGCAGATTGAGCATGCCTCGCCTTCCGACGAAATGCAGTATATCGATGCCGTCCGCCACCGGTTCTATAGCGGCCTGTTGGATATCCCGGTGCCCGTTAGCAAACACAACTTCGACGTCTACGGAGCCTCCACAACGCCCACTCTTGTACTCGTCGATCGTACTGGCAAAGTCGCCTGGTACCATCCAGGAGCAGTCCCGTACGCTGAGTTGAGATCCCAGATCGAAAAGCTAGTCGCAAGATAACCGCGCTGCGTAGAGACAGGCCCTCGGCCGTCCACTCGAGCCCACTTAAGGACAGCCTCTCAGGCTATTTCGGTCGAGCGAAGCTCGACAGCTCTCGCTACCTCGACACCTCCTGCAGCCTCCCCGTCTTCACGTCGTACACAAACCCCCGGACAGGAATCTCTTTTGGAATCCACGGATGCGATTTCACCCGCTCCACCTGCCTCCGGACGTTCTCTTCCAAATCATCGAAGCCATAAAATTGCGCAGGCTCGCTAGCAATCGCACCTGTCTTTTCCGTTAGTTGCTGCCTTAGCTCGTATTCCCGAATCTTCAACAGGCCGCAATCGGTGTGGTTGATGATGATGAATTCCTGGGTATCGAGCAGATGGTGCGACACGATGAGGGAGCGCAATGCGTCCTCGGTGGCGATGCCGCCGGCATTGCGGATCATGTGCGCATCTCCAGGCTTCAGTCCCAGGCAATGCTCGAACAGGATGCGGGAGTCCATGCATGCCAGGACCGCTACCCGCCGCTTGGGGCGAACCGACAGCTCTCCCAGCTTGAAGTTGCGCGCGAATTCTTGATTAGCTTTTAGCAGCTCGTCAGCAACGGACAAGAGAGTCATTCTCCTTCAATATGGCGATGTACTTCAGAAGTTCCCAAAAATTGCTGCCGATAGTTTACCCGTTACAATCGGGGCGTGAATCTGGACGACACCATTGTCGCGATTGCAACCCCCTCGGGACGCGGAGGAATCGGCGTGGTGCGCTTGTCGGGCCCACGCGCGCTGGAGATCGCGGTGCCGATGTTGCGGCTCAGGCATGAACTCGAACCGGGGCGAGCCGTGTTTGGAGAATTCGTGGAACCGACCGGGATTCGCTCGGGGGCAGACAAGGCGTCTACTCTTACACCATCGGAACGCATCGACGAAGTTGTCGTCACCTATTTCGCTAAACCCCATTCCTACACGACTGACGACGTTATCGAGATTTCGGCTCATGGATCACCGGTCGTGCTGCGGCACATTGTCGAGCTTGGTGTCGCCGCAGGCGCGCGCTTGGCGGAGCCCGGCGAGTTCACGTCGCGCGCGTTCCTCAACGGGCGAATCGACCTGACCCAGGCCGAGGCGGTCCGCGACCTGATCGAATCCCAGACGGTCTATCAGGCCAAAATCGCCGCGCAGCAGTTGGATGGCGCTCTGTCACGCCGCTTGCAGCCCATCAAGCAAAATCTGGTGCAGCTCATCGCACAACTCGAGGCCGGAATCGATTTTGCCGATGACGACGTTTCGGTCTTGCCCGATACCGTCATCTTGCAGCACATCGCGGACGTGCAGCTTCCCCTCGAACAACTTCGGGCAAGCTTTGCTTACGGCAAGATCGTTCACGAAGGACTGACCCTTGCGATTGTGGGCCGCCCCAACGTGGGCAAATCAAGTCTCTTTAATCAACTGGTCGAACGCGAACGGGCGATCGTAACCGCCACTCCCGGCACCACGCGCGATCTGGTCACCGAGACCGTTGCTGTCGGTGGCATTCCCGTCAGATTGGTCGACACAGCCGGCATTCGTCACTCGCTGGACGAGGCCGAGTCCATCGGCATTCGCAAGTCGAAGGAGGCCCTTGCCGATGCGGACCTGGTGCTCGTCGTGCTCGACGCCTCGCAGGATGAAGCTGGCGAAGACGCGGAGCTAATTGCTCATGCCTCGGTCCGGCCGACTATTGTCGTCGAAAACAAGATCGACCTTAAGATGAGGGGACAGGCGTCGGCGAACAGGGCACCTGACGTTCGCACTTCCGCGGTGACGGGGGAAGGCGTTGTCGAACTGCGGGCGGAGATCTTACGGCACCTTCGGGGAAAGACCGGGGCAGAAGTTGAACAGGGATTTCTTACCAATGTGCGGCACCGTGGGCTGATTCAAGATTCCCTGGACGCGCTAGAGGCGGCGAAGAAGGCAATTGCCCAGAAGATCCCCCATGAGATGCTGCTACTCGATCTCTATAATGCACTGCGGCCGCTCGACGCCATCACGGGAGCCACCACGACGGACGATATTCTGAACCTGATTTTCAGTACGTTCTGTATCGGGAAGTAATTCACCGCAAAGCTCCGCCCTTGAGTCTCATCACGATCAGTCCGGCAACGAAGACGGCGAGTAAGCCGACTGCGAAGATGTAATAGAGCACTTTCACCTTGGGCCAGATGAACTCGGGCCATTTGTCAGCCAGTTTGTCAACAAACGTCTCCGCGCACCGTGGAGGGAGCGCAGCCTCTTCGGAATCTGGCTTCCATCCGCCCGCGATCCAAGTGGCACGAACATTCGACAGCAGCAGGGCCGTGATGATTGTGCGCACGACGCTAAATCCGGGAGCTGTGAGCCAGTCCAAAAGGTAGTAAGCAAGCATGACCACTGCGGCGAAAGGGTTGTGCTCACGCACTCCCACGCCGCCTAAATGAAAGACGAGAAAAACCAGAATCCCGGTGATGGGCTGACCCGCGAAACTCAACGTCAACAGTGAGATCACGCCCACCATGGTGCACACCCAAAAACCCTGCACGGCTAGATAGTCGACATCAGCTCCGCTTTGGATCGATGGCCAGAAAAGGCTTTTGAGGCGACTCTCGCTGCGCGTTGTGGAATCAGAGAGGCCGAGCGTTTGCATGGCTGGGGATTAAAACCCAAGCCGAATGTTGTGTCCAGCCCAAAATTCGTTTTATTTCGAAAGCCGGCCTAGAACGGCGCGAAACATCTGATCGAACGACTTGGCGCTTCCATCCTGGGAAACGGCTGCCAATGTCTTTTCCGCCGCTGGGCGCTGGTAACCGAGATTTAATAAAGCCGAGAGGACGTCATCTTCAATTGGACTGAGGGGCGTGGCCGTCGGCGCGGCAGGCGTTCCAGCTTCAGGCAGCTTGTCGCGCAGCTCCAGCACCATGCGTTCCGCCGTCTTCTTGCCGATCCCCGGGATCCGCGTGAGACGCGCTACGTCGTTCCCGCGGATCGAGCGCACCATCTCATCGGCCGGCATCCCGCTCAGAATCGTGATCGCCAGCTTGGGCCCGATTCCGCTCACGGTGATCAGCTTCTCAAACAGCAACTTTTCCGAACTGCGCAGGAAACCGTAAAGCGCGAGTGCATCCTCCCGCACATGCGTGTGAATGTGCAACGCAACTTCAGTGCCTGTCTCGGGCAGATCAGAGAACGTTGGAACCGTGATGGTCACGTCATAACCGACGCCCGAGGTCTCAACAATGACCTGATTGGGATGCTTGGCCAACAGCTTGCCGCGGAGATGGGCGATCATTGCTGGCCCATTGTAGCGCGGGCGCCCGGTGGACACTCATGCTGATGGCTCTTAGAATTGGTGAGTTCGTGGGCGTTTTATGCGGCGGGCCAAATTCTGCATCAACTCAATGTGGCTGGGGACGGTGCTGGCCGTGCTCTGCGGCCTCGCAACGGCACAGCAGGCGCTCGATCTCGAAGGACACGCGGTGAATCCATTCGCGGCCGCTTCCGGCAAACCGGTGGTCCTGATCTTTCTTCGTCGCGATTGTCCGGTGTCGGGCCGCTACGCTCCAGTGATTCAGAAAATCAGCAACGAATACGCCAATCGCGCAACTTTCTGGCTGGTATACCCGGACAAAACGGACAGTCCGCAGGAGATCCGCAAATCCGTGGCGGACTACGGATACCACTTGCCGGTGTTGCGCGATCCGGAGCACGCACTGGTGAAGTTAAGCCGGGTGCAGATTACTCCCGAAGTGGCCGTGTTCGACCGCGATCGTCAACTGATCTATGACGGACGCATCGACGATTGGTACATCGATCTGAGCCGCGCCCGCCCCGCCCCCACCACCCACGAATTGCGCGACGCGATCACCGCCGCCACGGCGGCGCGAACCACGCTGGCGCAGAAGGAAGTCAGGGGAGTGGGATGCTACATTTCGGATGTCGAATGAGCTTTCCCCTGCGCAGCATCTTGCTTGTCCTCCTGAGCTCCACCCTCGCTCCGATGCTGCCAGCCCAGTCTTCCGGCCCCGCTTCTCAGCTCACCTTCAATCGTGACATCGCGCCCATCGTCTTTCGTTCCTGCTCCACCTGCCATCGTCCGGGCGAAGCTGCGCCGTTTTCGCTACTCAATTACTCAGATGTAAAAAAACATGCGCGCCAGATTGCCGACGTGGTCCGCTCGCGCACCATGCCTCCCTGGCTTCCTGAGCCGCAGGAATTGAAGTTTGCCGATGAGCTTCGTCTATCGGACGCCGACATGAATCGCATCGTGACCTGGGTGGAGCAGGGCGCGGTGGAAGGCGCTCCTGCGGATCTGCCGCCCGCCCCGAGATTTGTTCAAGGATGGAGGCTGGGTCAGCCAGACTTGGTGCTCAAGGCCGAGAAGCCGCTCATTTTGCCCCCGGAGGGAACAGATACTTACTGGAATTTCATTTTCCGACTTCCCATCCAACAGACCAAATGGGTCAAGGCGGTAGAGATTCGTCCCGGCGACAAGCAGTATGTCCACCACGCCAACATCCTGGTCGACCGCGCCCACGCATCGCGCCAGCGCGAAACCGACCCCGGCGCCGGTTTTGGCGGCATGGAAATCCGAATCGAGTCTCAGGTCTTCGATCCTGACAGCCATCTTCTATTTTGGAAGCCAGGGACCATTCCGTACGTTGAGCCCGAAGGCATGGCCTTGCGTCTCGACAAGGGAACCGATTTAGTGCTCAATACCCACCTGCAGCCTTCCGGCAAGCCAGAGGTGATTCAGCCGAGCATCGGACTTTATTTCACCGATCATCCAGCCACCAAGCTTCCCATGCTGTTGCAACTGGAGAACGACCTCAAACTCGACATTCCGCCAGGAGAAAAAGATTTTCTGGTCACCGACGATTTCACACTGCCGGTGGATGTCGATCTGATGGCGATCTACCCGCATGCCCATTATTTGGGCAAGGACATTCAGGCGCAAGCCACTTTTCCGGACGGCACGAAAAAGACGCTGATTCATATCCCGCAGTGGAACCTGAATTGGCAGGCGGTGTACCGCTATGCGGAACCGGTTCTGCTGCCCAGGGGAACCACCATCAGCCTCCGCTTTTCCTACGACAACTCGGTGGAGAATCCGATGAATCCGAATCATCCTCCGCTGCGGGTGAAGGGCGGCAACCGCTCGACTGATGAGATGTGCCATCTCTGGCTACAGGTGCTGCCGGTGAATTTCGATGCGGCCAACGGCGATCCGCGAATGGTCTTGCAGGAAGCTCTGGCGCGCCATAACGTCGAGAAAAATCCTGCAGACTTCGAGGCCCACTACAACCTGGGAGCGATGCTGCAGGCCAGGGGGAATCTGGATGCAGCTCTCGCCGAATATCAGGCCGCTGTGAAGTTGCGCCCTGACGATGCCACCGGCAACAATGCTCTGGGCGCGGCTCTGGTCCAGGGCGGGCATCCCGCACAGGCCGTTTCCTATTTGCAGGCAGCGTTGAAGGCACGTGCCGATTACTTTGACGCACACTACAATCTCGGTTTCGCCTTGGCACAGCAGGATGATTTTGCGGGAGCGGTCGAGCAATTTCAGGCTGCATTGCGATTGCAGCCGCAGGATGCCGCAGTCGAAGCGAATCTGGGCGCGGCGCTGGCAGAAATGGGCCGCTACGCAGACGCCAGGGCGCACTTCCAGCATGCGCTGCTGCTCGATCCCACTCAGCCGATTGCGAAAGAGAATCTCGAAGCACTGAAGGAAATGAACCCGCGCTGATCTAACATGCACTTGCTCACCACAAACTTTCCCGCCCAAATGAAACGAACCAGCGCCACCCTGTTGTTGGCGTTGCTGGCACTCTCAGCAATTTCTGCCGCACAGCAGCCGGATGCCGCCAGCTCTCCCGCTGCCCCCAAACCCACCGCCACCGCGGATTTCACCCAGGCTCGCAAGCTCATGCAGGAAGGAAAGCTGGACGACGCCATCGCCCAACTGCATGCCCTGGAAGCACAGGATCCCGCGGCCAAAGGCCTTGTCCTGGAATTGGGCACGGCCTACTATCGGAAGAACGATTTCCCCCAGGCGATCGAATATCTAAAAAAAGCCAACGCTGCGGATCCGGCGAATGACGAAGCCGTTCAGATGCTCGGCCTGGCATATTTCCGCGGTGGACATCCCGCCGACGCCATTCCTTTACTCGAAAAAGTGCAAGCCTGGTATCCGAGGGCGAACGTCGACGCGGCTTACGTCCTTGGCGTCGCCTACATTCAAACCAAAAACTACGACCAGGCGCGCAAGTCATTCGCAACCATGTTTGCTGTGCCCGCAGACTCCGCCGCCGCTTACCTGTTTACCGCGCGCATGTTGCTGCGCCAGGAATACGATCCGGTGGCCGAAGAATATGCACAGAAAGCAGCGACTCTCGATCCCAAGCTGCCGCTGGTGCATTTCCTTTTAGGCGAGTTGTACCTGTACAAATCGCGAGTTCCAGAGTCGATTGCGGAGTTCGAGAAAGAAATCGCTCTCAATCCCGCCCACGCGGCGACCTATTACAAGTTGGCGGACGCCTACTCCCGCGTGCAGAAATACGATGAAGCCGATCGCCTGCTGCAAAAATCCATCTGGCTCGATTCCACTTCCACCGGGCCATTCATTCTGCGAGGCAAGGTTCTGGAGAAAAAAGGCGAGTTCGACTTGGCTGTGCTTGCCCTGCAGCGGGCCGCGACCATGGATCCCAATAATCCCATGACCCATCAACTGCTCGGCCAGGCCTATCGCAATGTAGGCAAGAAAGACGACGCCGATCGTGAATTGAAGTTGGCGGAAAAACTTCAGAACAGCCAAAACCTGCGCTGATCGTGCCCTGAACCAACTCTTCCGGCATGGCACAATCTCATGATGCCCTTCGAACGTCCCTCTTTCATTTACGGCACAGCCTGGAAAGAAGACCGCACCGCTGCTCTCACGGAACTCGCCCTGCGCGCCGGATTCCGCGCCATTGATACCGCGAATCAGCGCAAGCATTACTTCGAAGAGGCCGTCGGACAAGGTCTCGCCGCTGCCTACCGCGCCGGTGTATGCACCCGCGACGATCTGTTTCTCCAAACCAAATTCACCTACCGGCGCGGCCAGGACTCTCGCTTGCCCTACGATCCATCCGCAAGCCTCGCCACTCAGGTGAAGCAATCCCTCGCAGGATCTCTCGAGCACCTCAAGACTGACCACGTCGACAGTTTCATCCTGCATGGCCCCGCATCAAGCTATGAATGGACTGATGCTGACGCCGAAGTCTGGGAAGCCATGCGGAAGGAGCGCGACGCAGGACGCAGCCGCCTTCTCGGAGTAAGCAACGTGGCGCTACATCATCTCGAGCAGATGAAATCTTGCGGCATCGAGCTACCAGCGTTCGTGCAGAACCGCTGCTTCGCCCGCCTCGGTTGGGATCGCGATGTGCGCAACTTCTGCGCCGGCCACAATATCACCTACCAGGGATTCTCCCTGCTGACCGCCAATCCCGAGGTCCTGCAGCACGCGCCCTTCATCGGCCTCGCTCGCCACCTGGGAGCTACTCCCGCGCAGATGGTCTTCAGTTTTTCCCGCGCTATAGGCATCCTGCCATTGACCGGCAGCACCAACCCCGAACACTTGCAGCAGGATTTGGCGAGTCTGGCCCTGACCCTCCCGCCAGATGTCGTGAAAGCCGTCGAATCGATTGCAGGCTAACGCCGCCCTTTACGACAGCGCCGCCCCGAGCGCCGCTCCCACCAGCGTGAACACTGCCCACCATCCAAACACGATCGCCAGCGATGTCCCGCGCTTCACTTTGCTAACGCAAGTGAATCCGATCGCCGTCAGCACCAGCGTCCAAATCATGAAGATGTCGACCCCAGTCAACACGCTGTAGAGGAAGACGCCGTCCGAGGGATTAAGGAAATACCCGGGATTGGTCGCTACCGGATTCTGAAACGTAAATGAATCCGGACTCATGCCCGCCAGCACCGACGCCAGCGCGAGCACACTCTTCAGCATCAGTGGCAGCGCCGAGTAGATCACAATCGCCAGGGATACTTTGAAAGAGACGTCCGCCCCCGCCGCCAACTTGAAAGTGCCAAAAAGAGCGCCCGCAATGACCAGCCACATGATCAGCGTGATCAGCGGGAAGACATAAGAAATGATCTCGGTAACCTTCGCCCCACTCTCCAGCTGCGCTTCCCGCTGCGCAGCAGGCAGGTTCTCCAGGCGCGCCTGCGCTTTGGGCTGCGCCTGCATCTGGTTCTCCATGATCTTGCGGAACCCGATTTTCTGGCCCGCCGTATAAACAAAGGCTGACGAAACCACCACCATCAGCAGGAATGGCGCCCACCAACTCGCGCTACGCCGCAGGTCCGTAAACGTCTTCGATGGCGCTACAAAAGTATCGATAATGCGCGCACCTTCCGACAGCGGAGCAGGTGCCGGCACAGGAGAGGAGGAAACCGGAGGGAGCGGAGCAACAGCCATAAGCACCTCCACGAAAAATTCGCGAGAATTCTATCCCTCTACCCCTATCCACACAAGCATGTAGGGACAGCCGCCTTCGGCTGTCCGGGGAAGCGCAGCTTCGCCTGCTTCGCGACTAAGCAATTCCTGCCCAAAGGAATTAAACTATAGGTTGCATTCCGCGCAGCCATTTCTGGTCCCAGCAATTCCCGAAGGAAGGCCCCCATGTCTGTGAACAGCTTCAATTCCCGCTCTTCTCTCCAAATCGGAAACAAGCATTACGAAATCTATCGCCTCGACGCGCTCGACAAGCAGGGCATCTCCACCAAACACCTGCCCTTCTCTCTGCGAATTCTTCTGGAGAACCTGCTGCGCACCGAAGACGGGCGCAACGTGCGAAAAGAGGACATCCGCGCGCTGGCGAGCTGGAACCGCAATTCTAAGCCGGACAAAGAAATCGCCTTCACCCCCAGCCGCGTCCTCCTGCAGGATTTCACCGGAGTTCCCTGCGTAGTCGATCTCGCAGCTATGCGCGACGCCATGCAGCAACTGGGCGGCGACCCATCCCTCATCAATCCGCTGCAACCCGTCGAACTGGTCATCGATCACTCCGTCCAGGTCGATGAATTCGGCACCAGCCACGCCCTCGAAATGAACGCCCTCCTCGAATTCCAGCGCAACCAGGAGCGCTACTCCTTCCTCCGCTGGGGCCAAACCGGGTTCAGAAATCTCGCCATCGTTCCTCCTGATACCGGTATCGTCCATCAAGTCAATCTCGAATATCTGGCCCGCGTAGTTTTCGTCCGTGAGTCCCCGGGCAAGCGCGTCGCCTATCCTGACACCCTCGTCGGCACCGACAGCCACACCACCATGGTGAATGGCCTGGGAGTACTGGGCTGGGGCGTTGGAGGAATCGAAGCCGAGGCAGCGATGCTCGGCCAGCCTGTCTCCATGCTCATCCCACTGGTGGTGGGGGTGAAGCTCACCGGCAGACTGCGCGAAGGAGCCACCGCCACCGATCTCGTGCTGACCATCACCGAGATGCTGCGCAAGCATGGGGTAGTGGGCAAATTCGTCGAGTACTTCGGCCCTGGTTTGCGCGATCTCCCGCTCGCCGATCGCGCCACTATTGCCAACATGTCTCCCGAATACGGCGCCACCTGCGGAATCTTCCCCATCGACAAAGAGACCTTGAAATATCTGCGGCTCACCGGTCGCACCGAAGACCAGATCGCGCTTGTCGAGTCTTACGCGCGCGAGCAAGGCATGTTCCATGACGAGAAGACTCCCGAAGCCGAGTACTCCGAGCTGCTCTCCCTCGATCTCGCCACCGTGGAACCCTCGCTGGCCGGTCCTAAACGCCCGCAGGACCGCGTCGTGCTCTCGCAGGCTGGAGATTCGTTCTGCAGCGCCCTGCCTGGGCTCATGAAGCCGAAAGCCGCCACGAAAGCTGGAGCTATTCCTGCCGTTGCCCCCATTACAAAGGATCGCTGGGAACAGGAAGGCGGACGTCCCACTGCCGTTGGCGTCCAGGATCCTGCTGTGCGCGAGCATGTTCCAGAATCCGTCAAGGATTCTCTTAAGCATGGCAGCGTCGTCATCGCTGCCATTACCTCCTGTACCAACACCTCCAATCCCTCGGTGCTCATTGGGGCCGGCCTGCTCGCCAAAAAGGCCGTAGAGAAGGGATTGACCGTTCCTCTCTGGGTCAAGACTTCGCTGGCTCCCGGTTCCAAAGTCGTGACTGACTACCTGCAGAAGGCCGGGCTAATGCCTTATCTCGAGAAGCTGAAGTTTCATCTCGTTGGCTACGGTTGCACCACCTGCATCGGCAACTCGGGCCCGCTGCCCACCGAAGTCTCCGAGGCTATCGACGAAAAAGAATTGGTAGTCGCCTCCGTGTTGTCCGGCAATCGCAACTTCGAAGGCCGCATCAACTCCGAAGTTCGCGCGAATTACCTCATGTCCCCGCCGCTTGTTGTCGCCTTCGCGCTTGCCGGCAGAATCGATATCGACCTGCGCAAAGATCCCATTGGCAATGGCAAGGATGGTCAGCCGGTCTATCTCTCCGACATCTGGCCCAGTTCGCGCGAAGTCGACGAGACCGTGCAACACGCCATTACTTCCGAGATGTTCAAGAAATCCTATAGCGAAGTCTTCCAGGGCGACGAGCGCTGGCGATCGCTCGACGTCCCCAAGGGCCAGACCTACACCTGGGATATGCACTCGACCTACATTCAGCGTGCGCCCTACTTCGATGACATGGACGTGAAACCTGTCCCTGTCGAGGACATCCACAACGCCCGCGTCCTCGCAGCTCTCGGCGACAGCGTGACCACCGACCACATCTCGCCCGCAGGATCAATCAAGAAAGACAGCCCCGCCGGAAAGTATTTGCAGGAACAGGGGGTGAAGCCCGCCGACTTCAACTCCTACGGTTCCCGCCGCGGCAATCACGAAGTCATGGTGCGCGGCACCTTCGCCAACGTTCGCCTGCGTAACAAACTGGTGCAGACCGAAGGCGGATTCACCCGCCACCTGCCTACCAATACCGAGATGTCGATCTTCGACGCCTCGCAGAAATATCGCGCCCAAGGCACCCCTCTGCTCATCCTTGCCGGCAAAGAATACGGTTCAGGCTCCTCGCGCGACTGGGCTGCCAAAGGCCCGGCCCTGCTCGGAGTGCGCGCCGTAATCGCCGAGAGTTACGAGCGCATTCACCGCTCCAATCTGGTGGGCATGGGCATTCTGCCCCTGCAGTTCGTCGCAGGCCAGGACGCCGAATCCCTCAAGCTGACCGGCGAAGAGACCTTCGAGATTACCGGTATCCGCGACGTAGTGAACCATTTCGCTCCCGGCCGCACCGTGAAAGTGCGCGCCCTGGCCAGCGGCAGTGACCACGTGGAGTTCGATGCTGTCGTCCGCATCGATACTCCCCAGGAAGCTTTGTACTACGCCAACGGCGGCATTCTGCAGTACGTGTTAAGGCAGTTGCTGGCCAGCAAACCCCAAGCCGTGGAGGCTTGAGTCGTAAGAATGCCCGATGTCGGGTCCGGTGCCCTCGATGCTCCGATGCAACTCTTGCCCCGGTCCCACTGGTGGCGGCGCAGCGGGTTTTTGGAAACAGTCGTACGGCGCCGAGACACTTCGCCCAGAAATGCCAGAGGCGCGACCTTAGGCCGCGCCTTCCTGAATTTCTCTCTATATTTCCAGAATAGCAAATTGGCTGGGGTAAACCGGAAAAGAATTCAAATTATATTTGCCCAATTTTCAGGTACTTACCTCGATCTGTTCCGTTTTACCCCCTTGACAAGTTTTCTGTGCGAACGTAATCCCCGGCTGCTGAAAGCACCAGCGATGCGCCTCAATTCTCCGGCCCCTTGTTCTTGCCGAGATCGGTGTCCTGGGCAGTGCCTCCGACTCCATTCGCCGCGTCTATGATTTCCGGCTCAGGAGCCGCCACCGGCGGAATCGCCGCAGATTCCAGGCGAGCCTCGTTAGCCTGACTTTCTCTGGCTTCTGCAGGAAGCAATTGCTCGACTG
>JAICJP010000276.1 GCA_025928375.1 Candidatus Sulfotelmatobacter sp. | reverse complement strand
GGTCGGGCGATCTACGAAGGTATCTATGATCCCGGATCGAAGTTGGCCGACTCCAACGGCTTCCGCAAGGATGTGATGCAGGAAGTTCGAAGTCTGGGCGTTCCGATTATTCGCTATCCCGGCGGCAACTTCGTTTCCGGATACAACTGGCTGGACGGTGTTGGCCCGAAGCAGGACCGTCCACATGTACTCGATAAGGCATGGGATTCGATGAACTCGAACCAGTTTGGAACGAACGAGTATATGCAGTGGTGCAAGGCTGTAGGGACGCTGCCTCTCATGGGTCTTAACCTGGGGACGGGAACTCCAGAACAGGCCGCGGCGCTTCTGGAGTACTGCAACGTCGAGAAAGGAACGCAGTGGAGCGATTTGCGCCGAAAGCACGGGTATGCCGAACCCTACAACGTGAAGCACTGGTGCATCGGAAATGAGATGGATGGGCCGTGGCAGATCGGACATGTCACCGCGACAGAGTACGGGATGAAAGCCCAGGATACGGCGCGCCAAATGCGCTATGTGGATCATTCGGTGCAACTGATTGCGTGCGGCTCTAGCGGCCCGTTTATGCCAACGTACCTGGAGTGGGACCGGGAAGTTCTGGAGCAGTGTTACGACTACGTGGATGGGCTATCGCTGCATCGTTACCTGGGGAACACCAACGAGGAAACTGGCGAGGACAGCAGCAAGTATGTGGCGATGAATCTGACCATGGATCGACAGATTGCAGAGACGCTGGCGGTCTGCGATCTGGTGAGAGGGCACAAGCGGTCTCCGAAGAAACTGTGGCTGTCGTTCGATGAGTGGAACGTTTGGTACCGCGCGCGGACCGGAGACGCCGTGAATGGGCACCGCAAGGAGGCGCCGCATCTGCTTGAGGAGGTATACGACCTAGAAGACGCGCTCCTGGTCGGCGGGATGCTGAACACTCTGATGCGAAATGCCGACCGCGTGAAGATTGCCTGCCTGGCGCAACTGATCAACGTCATTGCACCTATCATGACCAATGAGAATGGGCTGTTCCGGCAGACGATCTACTATCCCTATGCGTGGGCTCTGCAATATGCGCGGGGGCGCGTGCTCAACGTGCTGGTGGAATCGCCAACTTACGATGCGAAGGGTTTGGATGCCGTGCCATACCTCGATGCGGTCGCGACGAACGACAATGGTCGGACTACGTTATTCGTTCTGAACCGGGATCTGTCGAAGGCGCGTACGGTCGATGTGATCTGGGAGGACCAGCCGCCAAACCGCGTGCTAGCTTCACAACTATTGACCGGAAACGACCTGAAGGCGGTGAATGGTTTCGATGCGCCGGAAAGGGTGAAGCCACAAGAGTTCGACAAACCTACAACTTCAAACGGACGTACCCGGTTTGAGGTTCCAGCGCGATCGTACACCGTCATTCAGTGGGGAGCGTAAGAAAGCGCCGTAGTGCGGCTAGACTCTTGCGCCACGGCCTTCCACCAAGTTTGTGTATTGGTCGACAGGTACATCAGTGAACCGCTCAACGCGGCCACTCGGCAGGGGCCACTTCACCTGCACCCAATCGATCCTGGGACGAGCGCCGATACCAAGAACGACGCGGGGATCATGCGCGGCAAGATAACTTCCGCCCCCAGTCTTGTAAATCGAGCGCTTCAAGTCTCCCGCCTGCCACGTAATTAACGCCCCAATGCCATCTGGATTAGACTGCTTCGCAATGAGTTTGATCCCCACCCAATGATTGCGCCGTCCCGCATTGTTTTTTAGCAATAATGGAGCGGCATTGTTAATTCCGACAAGAACGTCCAGAGCTCCATCATTATTGAAGTCGCCCACCGCCATGCCGCGGGAGGCATAGGCCTGGGAAAACACCGGGCCGCTGGTAGCGGACACGTCTTCGAATCGCTTGCCGTTCCCTCGGAACAAAAGCATAGGCTCGTAATACTTTACTTCGGTGGAGTGCACTTCGATTTTGTCATCCGGATGGCCGTTGGCCAGGAATAAATCGAGATTGCCGTCGTTATCGAAATCAAAATATTTCACTCCCCAGCCGCTCATTAGTCGGGTCACTCTCCCGATGCCGTTGGGAATGGCCAAATCGTCGAATGTTTCGTCGTGATTGTTGTGATACAGCGAATACATCTCGCGGTCGACGTTGGTGACGAACAGGTCGACCCAGCCGTCCTGGTCGTAATCGGCGGCGTCCACGCCCATGCCGGAGCGGGCATGACCCTCGGCGCTGTACCCTACATTGGCCTGCAAGGCGATCTCTTCAAATTTTCCATTCCCGCGATTCAGGAATAAAAAATTCGCGACCGTGTCGTTGGCGACGAACAAATCCATCCGTCCATCATTATTTACATCGCATGCCACGACACCCCAGGCTTTACCCAACGATCTAGCAATGCCCGATTCCCGGCTTACATCGGTAAAGGTGCCATCACCGTTATTGTGGAACAACCAGCTCGGCATGGGATCGTAAACGCGAGGAATGCAGTAGTAACGGCCGGTCTGCTTGTCGCCGCAAAATTTGTTCTTGGATTTATCGAAATCGACGAAGCGGCAGATAAAGAGGTCCAGCTTGCCGTCGTTGTCGTAGTCGAACCAGACTGCGCTCGAAGCCCATCCCGTCGTGGGAAGGCCTGCTTTGCGCGTGACGTCGGTAAACGTGCCGTTCCCATTGTTCTGATAAAGAATGACCCCGTTATATTGGGTGACAAGAAGATCGGGGAAGCTGTCGCCATCGTAGTCGCCGACGGCAACTCCCATGCCATAGCCAACCCCGGGAACGCCAGCTTTTTCGGTCACGTCAGTAAACGTGCCATCGCGATTGTTGTGATAAAGCGCGTTGCGAAGCGGAGGATTGGGGTCGAGGAAATCACACTTGCCGCTGTTGACCAGATAAATGTCCATCCAGCCGTCGTTGTCATAGTCGATAAAGCCGCAACCGGCTCCGACCGTTTCTGGAAGATACATTTCGGGGGATCGACCGTTGCGGTGGACCCAGCGGATGCCGCTGACTTCCGGGGGAACCAATTCAAAGGGAAATTCCGATGGCGATGCAGCCCCGGCCCAAAGCCGAGGCAAACCGGGGAGCGCGGAGGCGGCCAAGATCGCACCGGTACGCTTCAGAAAGCCCCGGCGCGTGCCCCAAAGTCCACTTTTTTCCTGCACCATGAAGCTGGCTATCTCCCCAAGCACAAGCGAGCGGTTAAGAACAGATCGTCCGGCTCTGCACGAATCTACACTGATCCAGCGCACGCTCACAAGAGACAATTCGCCTGTATTTGCGTGGGTTTTGGCATTGTGCCAGCCCGATGGCGGTGCTATAAAAGACGCAGCTTCCGTCCGGGCATCCAGGCACCCGGAGTCCCACTTTATGCGAGCGAGAAACAGCTGGCGTGTGTTCGTTCTACTGTGTGCTGTTGCAAAGGCAGCCTGTGCTCAGACCAGTCCCATTGAGAATGCGGCGCAGTTTCTGAAAAACGGCGACACGGCGCAAGCCGAGGTCGAGGCTCGCAAAGCCCTGCACACTCCAGCCACCCGACCCCTGGCGTTAGCCATGCTCGGGACAATTCGGTTACAGCAAGGAAACACCGCGGAGAGCGTGAAGCTCCTCGAGCAGGCGCTCGCGCTGAATCCGAAGCTGGTGGGAGCGCGCACGACTCTAGGGAATGCGTATGCGTTCAGCGGCAAAGGGGAATTAGCAGCCAAGTGCTTTCGGCAGGTGCTAAACCTTGATCCTAACAACTTCGATGCTCGCTTTGATCTCTTCAAATTGGAGTCTTCGCGACGCAATTTCCAGCAGTCCCTTGATTGGGCTAAGCCAATGATGCCTCAGTTGCTGGAGTCCGACGAAGCGATCGTTGCCCTCGCTGCCGACTACGGTGCGCTTGGCAAGAAAGAAGAGTTGCGAAACCTCGTCCCCCACTGGCAGCGGCTGACAGATGCATCGGACGAAGTGGCACTGGATTTCGGCAGCACCCTCCTCCTGTATGGGATGAAGCCGGAAGCAACTGAAGTATTTGAGCAGGAAGAGGCACGGGTGGCGGCGCGGCCGCGCTCTGGTCTCGCCCTAAAGCTGGGGAGCGCCTTTCTGACGCTGGGGCTTTTTGATAAGGCAGAAAGGAACGCGCAGTTGTCGTTATCGCTGTCTGCCGATTGCCTCGCCTGCTATCAAACTCTGGCTCAGGTCGCTGAGCGCCAGGACAACAGCGAGAAGGCTTTAGCCTACCTGGCGGCAGCCAAAAAGCTGGCGCCTGAGGATCCGGATGTTCTTTTCGAGTTTGGCAAAGTATGTTTGGAGAGGAATCTTGTCGACGACGCGTTGCCTGCACTGTCCAAGGCCGTGGAGTTGAAGCCAGAGAATGATTCATACGTTTACGTTTTGGGGTCCGCCAACGTCGCGCGGGGCCATTTGCCAGATGCGCTGAAGCGTTTTCAGCAATTACTGCAGAAACATCCGGCGGATGCCGTGCTGACCTATGCCATTGGCGCCGTTTATTACCTGCAAGGCAAGTACAGCGAAGCTGAAACATCGCTCAAGCAGAGCCTGGCGGTCCAGCCGAATCAGGTTGCCGCTTCGTACTACCTGGCTCTGACGTACGACGCCATTGGCGACGATGATCGGGCCATCCCGATCTTTCGGGATTTGCTTAAGAACAATCCCAAGCATGTGCCGTCCTACGTGAAGCTCGGCGGCATATTGCTGCGAGCGCACCAGTACGAAGAAGCTCAGCAGAACCTGCAGCGCGCCGTTTCTCTCGATCCGGATTCGGTGGAAGCACATTATCAACTTGGACTTGTGCTTCGTCGGCTAGGCAAGTCCGCAGATTCAGAGAGCGAGTTTGCGGAGTCGCGCAAGCTGGAAGCCGAGCAGCGTGCGCAAAAGGACGTCCGTTTGCGGCTCTTGCTGCCGGACTGAAGCCAACATCGAAAATGAGCCGGCGTATCCTCGACTTTCCCAGCCCTAACAAACTATCGGGATTCACGTCGATTACTCGCCGTGACTTTCTTGGCGGTCTGGGGCGACTCGGTTCGATCTTGCCTTTTTCCGCGTTGCTGCCCTCAGTCCGCGCTCTGGAGGCAGCTCAGAAGAGGTCCTCTTCCCCAGCAAATCGCAAATCGCCGCTCAAACCCGCTGCTGCAGGGTTCTCCTTCAGAGACGTTGCTAAAGAAGCTGGGCTCGCAGGCGCAGTCAACGTGTTTGGCGGGATCGAGCGGAAACAATACATTCTCGAAGAAACCGGTTGCGGTGTCGCTCTCTTCGATTACGACAACGACGGATGGCTGGACATCTTCATGGTGAACGGCACCCGCCTCGAGGGAATCTCTACATCCCATCCGCCAAGGAATTTTCTATTTCACAACAATCGTGATGGGACCTTTACCGACGTTACCGAGAGGGCAGGCTTGACCAGGTCCGGCTGGGGACAGGGCTGTTGCGTCGGAGACTACGACAATGACGGGTTCGATGACCTGGTCGTCACGTACTGGGGCGGCATTGTCCTGTATCACAACAATGGCGACGGAACATTTACTGATGTCACAGAGAAGGCGGGCCTGGCGCAAAAGGATCCGTATCCGCGCTGGAATACCGGCTGCTGCTTCGTGGATTACGATCGCGACGGCCATCTCGATCTGTTTGTCGCCAATTACGTGAACTTCGATCTGAAGACGACGCCTGTCGCCGGCAGCAAGGCCTATTGCCGGTATTTCGGACTGTCCGTCGGATGCGGGCCGCAGGGCATGGGCGGCGGAACCAACATTCTGTATCGCAATCGCGGGGATGGAACGTTTGAGGACGTGTCTCTGAAGTCGGGCATTGCCGTTCCGCGCGGGCCGGCGGAGCCGTTTTTTTTGAGCGATCAATGGATTCCAACAGGCTCCTACGGACTCGGGGTCGCAGCTGCTGATTTCGATAATGACGGCTGGCCGGACATTTACGTGGCATGCGATTCTGTTCCAAGCCGCTTCTATCACAACAAAGGGAATGGAACATTCGAAGAAGTTGGCCGGGAGATTGGCTGCGCCGTGAACGAGAACGG
>JAICJP010000106.1 GCA_025928375.1 Candidatus Sulfotelmatobacter sp. | reverse complement strand
GGATGATAGGGCATCGGCAACCCGTTGAGCGCCAGCATTCCGAAGACCGCTGCCAAACCAGCAACGAGGATCGTCATTTCAAACGTCACCACGATGAACGCCGGCCATGAGTTGTAAGGCCGGCCGCCAATGTTGATGGGGTAGCTGATGGCGGCAATCCAGTACTGCAGGAGATAGCCGCCGACGCATCCCAGCAGTCCTCCGATCAGCACCACCAGAGGCACTCCGTTGTTGTGAAACCCGATGGCTTCGGCCAGTTCTTCGATCGGAAAAGAACTGTAGGCGTCGATCTTCTTGTAGCCAGCATTGGTGGTGCGACGTGCGGCATCCACCAAGTCAGTGGGGGAATCGAATTCTGCTAATATCCCGTAGATTGGTGTCCGCTTCATTCGGCTTTCACCTCCGCCTGCGGCAGCAAGGTGCGCATCTCGAAGATCGAGATCATGGGCAGGATGCGCAGGAACAAGAACATGGCCGCCAGGAAAAACCCGAGCGTTCCGATAAATGTCATCCAATCCCAGCGCGTCGGGTAATACATGCCCCAGGAAGAAGTCAGGAAGTCACGCTGCAGGCTCACTACAACAATGACGAACCTCTCCAGCCACATCCCGATCAGGACGATGCTTGAAACCATGAACAACAGGCCTGGGTTGGTCCGGAACTTTCGGATCCACAGCAATTGTGGAAGAAAGATATTGCAGGTTAGAAGTGACCAGTACACATGCGCATACGGTCCGTGCAGACGATTCCATAGGGTGTATGCGTCATAGGTATTGCCGCTGTACCAGCCCATGAAGGCTTCCATGGCGTAGCCATAGGCTACGATTAACCCGGTGGCCAACATCACCTTGGCAGAGTTGTCCAGGTGACGCTGGGTAATGAAGTCCTCGAGTCCATAAATCTTGCGTATCGGGATAGCCAGCATCAGCACCATCGCAAAGCCGGAGTAGATTGCTCCGGCGACGAAGTAAGGTGGGAAGATCGTCGTGTGCCAGCCGGGCACAATCGAGATCGCGAAGTCAAAGCTCACAACGGTATGCACCGAGAGCACCAGTGGTGTGGCCAACCCGGCCAGCAGCAGATAGGCCGTCTCATATCGACTCCAGTGCCGGGCCGAGCCCCGCCAGCCAACTGCCAGAATTCCATAGATGATGGCGGCCCAGCGGTTCGCCGAGCGGTCGCGCAGCGTGGCCAGGTCCGGGATCAGGCCGATGAACCAGAACACCAGAGAGATCGTGAAGTAGGTCGATACCGCGAACACGTCCCACACCAGAGGGCTGCGAAACTGTGGCCAGTAATTCATGGTGTTGGGATAAGGGAATAGCCAGTAGAACAGCCAGGGCCGGCCCAGGTGCAGCAGCGGGAACATGCCCGCACAGGCAACGGCGAACAGGGTCATTGCTTCGGCAAAGCGGTTGATCGAGTTACGCCATGGCTGCCGTAGCAAGAGCAAAATGGCAGAGATTAGAGTCCCGGCGTGGCCGATACCGATCCACCATACAAAGTTGACGATGGCGAATCCCCACCCGATGGGAATGTTGACGCCCCAGATGCCAATGCCGCGCACGAACAAGTAACCCATGGCGTAGAGCAGCAGCATCGTGATCAGGAAGAAAACGCCAAAGCCCACCAGCCAGCCGTTCGAGGTCGGCCGCGTCAGCACAATCGCGCTGATTTTGTCGGTGATGGTGGCGAAGCTATATCCAGGCTCAATGACGGGAGCGCCCCGTCCTCCGCCTCCAGTTTGAGTCTGCTCGTCCATCATTTATCGAGGCTCCGATTTTTCTTGCAGTTCGGGGTTCAGGTTGCGAACCTCCGCCAGATAGGTGGTCCGGGGCCGCGTATTCAAGTCCGCAAGCAAGCCGTAATTTCGCGAATGTGCTTTTAACTTGGAGACCCGGCTGTCCGGGTCATTTATGTTGCCGAACACAATCGCGTTGGCCGGGCAGGACTGCTGGCACGCGGTCTGCAGGTCACCATCGGCGATCTTGCTGTCCTCGCGCTCAGCGTCGATGCGATGCTGGTTGATACGCTGCACGCAGTAGGTACATTTTTCCATCACACCGCGGCTGCGTACCGTGACGTCCGGGTTGCGCATCATCTTTAGCTGCGGCGTCTCCCAGTCCTGGAACCGGAGGAAATTGAAACGCCGCACCTTGTACGGGCAGTTGTTCGAGCAGTAGCGCGTGCCGACGCAGCGGTTGTACACCATGTCGTTCAGTCCCTCAGAGCTGTGCACCGTCGCTCCCACTGGGCAAACCACTTCGCAG
Source organism: Candidatus Sulfotelmatobacter sp. (assembly GCA_025928375.1). Lineage (GTDB taxonomy): Bacteria > Acidobacteriota > Terriglobia > Terriglobales > Acidobacteriaceae > Sulfotelmatobacter. The sequence continues at coordinate 10,545 of JAICJP010000106.1, read as the reverse complement.
GGCGCGTTTTCGCACTGCATACACGGCACCGGCTGGAAGTACGCTTTGGGATTGTCGCGGTCGCCCTGGTAGTAGGCATCGACGCGAATCCAGTGCATATGCCGGCCCTTCACGCACTGTTCCTTGCCAACTACGGGAATGTTATTCTCGGACTGGCAGGCCAGGATGCAGTTGTTGCATCCGGTGCATGCGTTCATGTCGATGGCCATGCCCCATGCGTAAGGCTTGCTCTTGTAATCAAAGCCCTCGAGCGGTGGGTAAAGTGTTTCCTCAGCGGCCGGCTGACCTGCCCGCGCAAAACCTGGTTCTTCCCTGTATTCGTTGAGCGAAGCTGTGCGCACCAGCGCGCGCGCGCCCTCTGGTGTATCCATCGTCTGATACCCTTGGGTGGACGCGAGCTTGTACGTTCCTCCCGTTTTGGCGATCTTCAGGCCGGTGATGAACCACGGCATCGCGCCAGTACGGAGCGGATACATGTCAAAGCCAATGCCGGTGCCGGCCCGCCCTGCACGCCGACGCCCGTACCCCAGGAATACCGTGACGGAGTTATCCGGATGCCCGGCCTGCACCCACACCGGGGCCGAGACCTTCTTGCCCCGCAGTTCGAGGTCAATCACGTCTTCCGTTTTCAGACCGAGCCGGTCGGCCATCTTCGGCCCCACCAGGACCGGATTGTCCCAAGTGATCTTCGTCATCGGTTTGGGGAGTTCCTGCAGCCAACCGTTGTTGGAGAATTGACCGTCCCAGATGGAAGGATCCTGCCGAAAGTTGATTTCGATGCCGCCGCTGTCGGCTCCTGCCGGAGGCGAAAGGTTCGTGGTCTTTAGGGCAACGGGCTTGGGAGCGAACGCAGTGCCGGCTATCCAACCGTCGTGCAACGCGCGCCGCCACCACATCTCGAAGTCTGCATCCGCACGCTGCCTCTGCCAATAGGCGCGCACCAGGTCGTACCCCGATGCATCGGCCTGGCCCAAAAGCAACGCCATGAATTCGTGACAGCTCTTGCCGCTGTAGAGGGGTGCGATCAGAGGCTGGACGATGCTCACGGTTCCGTCGTAGGCGCGAGCATCGCCCCATGCCTCGAGATAATGCGCCTCATTCACATGCCACTGGCAAAGGTCGGCGGTTTCGTTCTGGTAAAGACCGAGATGGACCCGCAAAGCAATCTTGGTTTTCTTGAGTGCGTCCGCAAAACCAAAGTCCGCCGGTGCATCGTAGGCGGGATTGCCGCCCAGGATGAATAACATGTCCACTTGACCCGCGTGCATCTCCGTGACCAGGTCTTTGAGTGATTCAGTCTGATTGATCGGATTCGCGTCCACCGGGTCGGTGTAGACGACTGTGCGTCCCACGTTGCCCAAGGCTTGGTTCATGGCATGTGCCAGTGCGTGCACCACCGGCGTCTGATGATCGCCGACGATCACGACGCTGGATCCATGATGCGTAGTGAGATCGGTTACCAGCGCGCTGAAGAACTCCGAACTCTCTCCGCTCGGCAGCGCTCCTCCGAGGTTCACTCCTACAGCAGAAGCCAGCGCGCTGGCAAACCGTTCGATTTCGACTGCCCGCAGAGGCAGGCGGTGGTCCGCCTTGGCTCCGGTGGAAGTAGGCGTGCACTCGACTGCGTAGAGCCGGTTCATGTTGCCATCGGGATTGCGGCGCATCGCAAAATCATGCGTGTAACGAGTGAATCCCGGAAACCCTGCATACAGGAAATCAGCGTCCAGCGAGAGGATTACGTCGGCATTCTCCAGCTTGTATTGCGTCTCCACCGGCTGACCGTACGCCATCTGCGCGCCGGCAAGGGCGTTGTCCCGGTTCACTGGTTCGTACACGTGCCACTTAGCCGCGGGGAACATCTTCTGAAATTGGCGAAACTGGTCGGCGAGCGTCGGAGATGAACTGGTCTGCGTAAGGACCCGGATACCCGCTCCCTGCAGCGTTTTCTGGACGCTGAGTGGCACGCGAAGCGCCTGCAGAAAAGACGCCCATGAATACACGTCTCCCAGATACGCAATGGTCTGGGAGCGGTCCGGATCATAAAGGCCGAGGATCGAAGCCTGAGAGAAGATGTCGGTGCCGCCAAGACTCGCCGGGTGTTCTTTGTTACCTTCGATCTTGGTTGGGCGGCCGAGGTGACTCTCCACCAGCAGAGGGCTGCCATATCCGCCCAGCGTCATTGTCGTGGCATAGAACATCGGCCGGCCGGGGATCACCTCCTCGGGCTGCTTCACGTAGGGGACGATGGGCTCGAGCGGCTGCTTGGTACAGCCGGTCATGCCCGCCAGCGCCAACGATGCACCCATTAATTTGAGGAAACCGCGGCGCGAGACGGCATCGAGCCACTCGGATGCCCCCTTGGGGAATTCGCGGTGCAGCATCTCCTGAAACTCTTCGCTGCCCGCCAATTCCTCGAGGCTGCGCCAGAACTCAGGCCCTTTGGTTTCCGCAATTTTCGCCCGAGCGGTTTCCAGGCCTAGCTTTCCCTTCTTCCCTGGACAGACTTCCTCGCGGCGTTCCGTATGGCTTGATTCGTCGGTCTTCATCGTCAGTGGCTTTCTCACTCCAATCGCCGGTTCGATCTGTTCACCGGTGGCACGTGGAACAACTGGTAATATCGTGTTCGGTGCGCAGCTTGTATTGCTTGATCAGGTAAAGCCCGAGAGAATCCTGATCGATGAAAACCTTGCCATCAAGCTCGAGTGGTTTATAACTCGACGGCTGCTCGTATCGCATGTTGAACACCTGGTCGCGCGGACGCAGGTTCTTCTCGGGTGCGCGATGGCAGTTCAAGCACCACTCCATCTGCAGGGAGGCGTCGTTGTACATGAGGGGCATGCGGTCCACCGGCCCGTGGCACGTGTTGCAGCCCACGCCTTTGTTGATATGAATGCTGTGATCGAAATACACGAAATCGGGAAGGTCGTTGACCCGGGTCCACAGCAGCGACTTATTGCTGCGAAAGCTCTCCCGCACCGGTTCAAGGAGTGCCGCGTTCGTCCAGATTTGAGAGTGACAATTCATGCAAGTCTTGGTGGGTGGGATACCGGCAAACTTGGAGGTCTCTACCGAGGTGTGACAGTAGCGACAATCGATGCCCAGCCCGGCGACATGATGCTGGTGGCTGAAGGGAACCGGCTGTGGCCGCACCACCCCCGCGTAGGTCACGTACGGCGAGCGCTGGATCTCGTCCCCCGCCCAAAACAGCGCCGCTACGATCAGCACGGAGCCAAAGATCGTTGCGCGAGAAATTGTGTTGGTACTGCGATGAAAGATCTGCGCCATCGATAAGCTTTCCAGCGATGCGAAGAAGGTCTTATCGCATCGCGAACCTGGCAGCTACGCCAGACCACGCTGTCCGCACGACCCGTAATGGCGAGCGCAACATCCCGCAGTTAGCACGTGACAACTGTTTGTCGTAACTCGGCGATTTGCGTCCTGAGCAGACGAAGAAGCGCGCAGTTCTCATCCCAAATTATTTCTTCGTGAGTCCTGTTCCGGTCTTCCACTCCGCACGGGTTTCTGCCCGGGTACGAACCATTTACTCCTCTCGGCGCGTACGCCTCGAGACTGAGTTGCCAACCCCACTTCATATTTCCAAAGCTCGTGATGCCGTTTCGCTCGGCCACACACTCCTGCTCCTCCGGGGGCGGTACGGGCATGGCCGCACACAACAATTCGTGGCAATCGCAAGCGCACTTTGTGCAGCCGCGGCTGAACCGTTCCGCCCGAGAGGTCTTATGCTCGGACGAATGCTGACTTCTTGCAATCCAACATTCGTCCTTGTGAGCATTACGGTTGTCACATATTGGAAAGGCGAAAGCCGGCGAGACTGTTACCAACTTACGGTCCAGTTTTCCGATTCATCTCTCTAAGGCGTCGAGGGGACGCACAAACGGATGGAGCGGGCTGTTGTGCCAATACCACTGTTGCGGAGAAACACATGAGACCAATCCTCCGCAAACCTCCTGGCTCATCAGGTCTTGGCTTACACCCTGAAACGCGAGACAGCAGTCAGCGGTGCCTAGTCCAGCACATCGAGATGCCGTAACTGAATCTGCATTTTGCCGCCAGGATTGGGGTAGGAGCGGAGATGACGGCCGACACCCGAAGACTGTCGCAACAGGCCCGGCCTCGCCCCTGCATTGCGAGTGGCCACATTCCAGCGGCGCCCTTCCCGTTCCTGCGGCGTTACCCGCTTGGCGGCCAGGACTGTCGTGGCCCCGTCAACTTGTGCCGGGAGTGGGTAGCACAGAGCTGTCGAGATCGGCGGAGTGCACACCAACCTCAACTCAAGCATCTCTGTAGTTAAACGACGTCAGTCGGTTCGTGCTGCGGCTTGCGATCACCGCGTTGGGGTTCCGGCGTGCGAGTCATTGTTCTTTATGCCACGCTAGCGCCCGCAAGTATTGCTGGGAGCGCTCTCACACGGGGCGCAAGGCGGAGAAACGAAATCTCCCAGCGCCGATTCCGATTTTCACATCGCGGAATCCGGCCGATTCGAGCCGAAGCGGCAAGCTTGCCGGATCGACGAGCACCATGGTGTCGCGAACGTGGAAGACTCGCATCAGGAAGGACCGCATGCTATCGGTTCCAGTAAAAACGCCACCCGGCCTGAGAACCCGGTACACCTCGGCAAACAGCCGATCTTGCAATGCCGCCGTGGGCAGGTGATGAAGCACAGTGAAGCAGACTGCGCTCGAGAACATATTGTCGGGCAGCGCCATCGCCGTCGCATCGCCGCAGTGCACCGTGATATTGGTGCTGGCGGTGCGCTGGCGGAGCAAGCTTGCTAATGAGGGGTCTACCTCAATGCAGGTAATTCTTTTGGCGCGATGCCTTAACCAATCCGTAGTCAGGCCAGGTCCCGGCCCCACTTCGAGCACCTCATCCCCTAAGTCGACTTCAGATATGGCCCAAGGCAGGATTTCGTTATCGAGCTTCTGCTTCCATCGATTCGAACGACAGTACCATCGGTGTAACCGATTCATCAGCCCTCACTCGTCCGACCGCTGCCCGCGCGGATTGCTCCGTTCTCCGTCAGGATAGCTCTGTGATGAGCCGCACTTTTCTGCGGTCTGCCATCTCGTTCGCAATTTCTGTTTTCTCGGTCTCAGACAACATCCGCGCCGCCAGAGGAAAAATCAATTCGTCCTCGACGCTAATGTGCTGCTTGTACATCGACGCAAGGCTCGCAACCGCGGTGCGGAACTGCGTGGTTTCGGCGTCGGACAGACTGCCAGTCGAGAGATACCGCGTTCCCAGGCGTTCTATTTGGTCGTGTAAGGGAGCAGCCCAGCGATGTTCCTCCTCAAGCTTTTCCATTCTCGAGAAAGCAGCCACGATTTCAGGGTCCCGGATCTGACGCAGCCGGGGAAACAACGACTCTTCCTCATCAGCGGTGTGTTTCGGAGCTGCTTGCACGAAGTAGCGCAAGGCGGAATCCAGCAACCGACTTGTGTCTGCCGTGACCGGATGGTCGATCACATCGGCAACCGCTCCGAGCATGCCGAGAAACATCTCCACGCGCCGGTGACAGTCGGATAGCAAACCAGTGGGGTCCGTAAAATTGTGGCTCTTCACTCCAATTTGAACAGGCATAGTTCCAGTTTACTCGCGCAATTCGGTTTGCGATTATCCGCGACAAATTTATCGATTTCCTTTGCAGGAGGAGCGTTCACAGCGCAAATTGCCGAGGCGATTGCGGTGCTAAGAAAGCTCCGGGAGTGAGGGGAATCGTTGAAGCCAGGCGTCTGTCCTGATGATGCGCGGAGTTCAGAGATCAAGGATCAGGGCCGAGTTACTAACGAGGTTTCACCACGACTCGCGTCGACGGTCCGCGTGATAGAGTGCTTTGGAAAAGAGGGTATATACACCTTCCCCCCTCTCTCAGATTCTCTGAACTAAGCGGTTCAGCTGAAGCTTTCCCTCTTAGCCTCCAAACAAAGAGGTCCAATTATGGCGCACCTCCCAATCCCCAGGACTCGAGTTAGCCGCGGAATTCCTATTCAGCCAGCGCTAGTTTATACAGTTGGGCCCGCGGCTCATTTCCCCGCCTACGGCTTTACTATGATCTGTCCGATCATACGTTGCACTTCGTGCAGGGTGCAGACATACTGGTACGTGCCGGGCGTCCGGAACGTATGTTCATAGGATTGGCTCGGATTGAGGTACCCGGAGTCAAACTTCTGGGCGCCCTTCGGCAGGGTAACGTCTCGGGCGTTTGTCGCCTGGCCAGGATCGGCGGTTACCGTGTGTACCTCGCGCGATGAGTTCTTCCATACGACAGTCTGGCCAGCCTTGACTTCAATGGTTGCAGGCTCAAACACCAGCAACGAACCTGTCATGTCCACAACGACTGCAGGTTGAGTCTTCCCTGACGCCGCGGATGATGCCCTCGAGGGCAAAGCCTGTGGCCTCTCTAGTTGCTTCCGCAATTGTGCGAGTGACACTTTCACATCGCACGTCGGTGCCAACTTGTCGATGGTCTCGATAATGAACACAGGCGAGCGATCCGCATCGTATATGTCGGGAAGGAGTCCCAGATGTCCGGTCACGTGGACCAATGCATCGATGTTGTTGGCAAAAAGCAAAGGGCTCTCTGTGAGCAACATTGGTCTGGCTTCCAAGCGATAGATCTTGCGCGAGCCGAATAGCACCAGCTTCGGCATGAGCCCATCCGAGGCGGTCAGGCAGCCGTCCAGTTGTGTCGGTGCGGCCGATCCTGCGGTGTCTTTCCTCGAGCTTGCAGCTGAACTCGGTTTCGAGGCAGCAGACGAATCCGTGTTTTGAGCCCTGGCGCTGCCAGACGTCAATAGTCCTATTATGCACAGCAGGAAGCCGCACGCCGCTTTGAGGGTCGATCTCTTGTAGGAAGCCACCATTGCCATTTGCCTTTTTGTTCTCCGCACCTGGGGGGCTGTTTGTGTGACATCGCTCGCGCCCCCTCGTCCTGTCCGTCACCGTCGTCGCCAGCACCGCTCTCTCCATCATTCGGAGGCAATTCTGCATTCAGTATTGACAGGCGTGGCGAGGTCAGCACTAAAACAGACTCGAATGCGCTCGAGTGAGCGTTAGAAACGGAACCCGCTCGAGCGGCATCGTTCTGTTCTTTATTTCATTTCCTGCTCCACCTGTGTCGGAGTAATGAGCCACTGAGTGATGTGATAGTGCGGCTCCTGCAGGCCAGGGTGGCCGGGGTTGAAGTTCACACTGGTGTGGTCCACTTTCAGGTCCAAGTTCGCAATCTTTTGCCCCAAGTCATTCCAATCCTTGTGCTGATCGAGGTCCTTGCTCGAAATCATGTAGGTGACATTGACCAGTTCGCCATTATGGTTGTAGCCGAGATACGGGCCGGCCGGCAGCGAAGCGGGGTCAACGTACAGCGTCCCCAACCCTGGCAGCCAGTCGGGCAGTCGCACTAATGTGCTGACTTTTTTGAAAGTCGCGGGAGGATTTGCCGTGTTCCCCCCTGTCTGTGCGGGAAGGGATGGTGCGAGCAGCAAAGCGACAACCGTGAGTACGAGCAACGAAATACTTTTCATAAAACAGCTCCTTTGGTTAAAACGAAAATTTTTCCTCGACCTTGGGAAACAGCTCCTTGTACTAACTACCCAAGATCAAGTGTTGTCTGTTGCCGCACAAATCGACAATAGACGGTTTGTACCAACCGTTGGGCACAATGTCACACGCGCACGACGGCGATGAATGCATTCAATATTCACTTGTCTCGTGCGCTGGGGGAGAGGACGTTGTGGTGTCCTTTCGGAGTGCAGCCCTCAAGCGTGAGGTGAGCCAGCATTCGACGAGGCATTGTCCGCGGATGGGGCAGGGCGTATCGCATAGCAGCATCGCAGTCAAGCCAAAGGGTAAGACACCGTCGTCAATCTCCCGATTGACTCCTCTCTCCAAGTGCAGACTCCTTCTGCCCGGCGTCAGGTCGTGCTGACGTTCATCTCCATGGTTGGTACAAACCATCTATTGCCTGATTCCCTGGTGCCCATCGAATCTAAGAGTAGACAAGGAGGTTTGTGATGGAGTCCAGGATTGATTACGCAAGAGTTGCTCTCGCTGCTTCAACGGCAACGCTGGGCCTGGAAACTTATGTTTGCCACTGCGGATTAGAGGATTCTCTCCTTGAACTGGTGAAGCTACGAGCTTCGCAGATCAATGGATGTGCCTACTGCGTGGACGCGCACACGAAAGATGCACGCGCAGAGGTTGAGGCCGAACAACGGCTGAATACGGCGAGCGCCTGTGAGGAGACATCTTTCTTCACGGAACGTGAGCGAGCGGCGCTCGACTGGACGGAAGCCGTCACGCTGGTCGGGCACGGACATGTGCCAGATCACATATACGAGCAAGCATGCCGCAGCTTCGGCGAAAAGGAGTTGGTTGATCTAACTCTTGCAATTGTCGTCATCAACGAATGGAACCGCTTGGCGATCACTTTGTGTACAGCAGCTTCCACCAACTGACAGGACGAAAAATGATGGGAGCTGTGGCCGGGCTCGCGCTACAGCCCTGACGCCCGAAAAGAATCTAGACGAAAGTGACGCATCCAACGTTACGGAACCATCTTGCACAAAAGGATGCATTCTTCTGCCAGACCGGCTTGCCGAACTCCGCTTGCAACTCAGTCCCTGACAGTCCAATCAAGCCGGTTCGTTTTTGTCGAAGCCTTCCAATGCGATAAGGATCAAGACTCTTTCCCACTCTTTGCGGATATCATTAGTGACTGCACGTTGAACATCCAGGAGTTCGGTTCCGAATGCCCGGATCGAGTGCCTTCTTGAACCATCCAGCAGAGTCGTTTATTCTTTTTCTCTCTCGAAATCCTGCGCAGAGTGGCGCACTTGCGTGACAACTGGCAAGAGGACGCCATTCTCTAGAGGGCCGTTCCGATTGTGCCACCGGGAATGTTCGACAACCGCCTGCGAGAGCAGCCATGAAAAAGCGCGCGTTCGATCCCAGCACTTTCCTGGCGACGATTGGCGTCGGCCGGAAGATTGTGTCGGTTTCAAGAAGGCAAGCGATATTCGCACAAGGCGATGTGGCGGATGCTGGCTTCTATATCCAAGACGGCAAAGTCAGACTCACCGTCGTATCCACGACCGGCAAGGAAGCGACCATCGGCATACTGGGTGAGAAAGATTTTTTTGGGAAGGGTTCGCTGGCGGGGCAGTCTGTCCGCATGGGATCGGCAACTGCGTTGACGGCTTGCCAGCTTCTGCGCATAGAGAAGAGAGCAATGATGGATGCGCTTCACCGCGAACACACCTTTTCCGATATGTTCCTAGGTTATTTGCTCGCGCGCAACATCCGCTATGAAGAGGATCTAGTCGATCAGTTATTTAATTCCAGCGAGAAGCGCCTGGCGCGTATCCTCTTGTTGCTCGCTCACTTCGGGAAGGAGGATGTGCCGGAAAGGGTCGTCTCCAAAATCAGTCAGGAGACCCTCGCCGAGATGGTTGGTACCACGCGCTCGCGAGTTAGTTTTTTCATGAACCGCTTCAGGAAATTAGGATTCATCCATTACAACGGCGGTTTGTTGGTCCATCGCTCGCTGCTCAATGTAGTGCTTCACGATTGAGCATTTTCACAGCTACAAGCTTGGCTAAGCTTCCCGGAAATGGCCCCTGTGTGCGCGTTTTTGTTCTTCCGACAATCGGCAGCCGATTCCACGCACCTGGGCCCCCTAACGAACAATGGTAATTCCAGATTCCCACCGCGACGCACGCGTCGAAAAACTGCGCCCAAGAATCACGAAAGTGGTCAAAAGTGAACAGAATTCACGTTCGACCTTCGCTATGATAGCGCTGGCAGCATGCGTTGGTCGGGTCTGGAATCTCAGGAGCCGCGTGAATGCTTCAGTGCGAGTTGCAGGACTTTCTTGAGGAAACTGCTGATGCCGCCTTCAGTGTGAACCAGCAAGGCGAAATATGTTCCTGGAATGCAGCGGCCGAAAAGCTTTTCGGTTATTCAGCCTCGGAGGCCATCGGCAAATCCTGTTACGAACTTTTGCAATGCACTGGCAGCCTCGGGCTTAAGATTTGCACCCCCGAGTTTTACGCGCGCCAGGCTACCGCGGAACATTACAGAATCCCCAACTTTGATTTGGAAGTCACCGTGCGTTCCGGCCGGCGGATATGGGTGGATTTGTCAACCCTGCTCGTCGAAGATGGCCGTACTCACCCGCGTCTCGTGGTGCATCTATCCCGCAATGTCACAGAAAGAAAGCAGCAAGAGGACCTCCTGCACAAAATGCTGCAACTCTCCAAACAGATTATTGCAGTATCGGACGGAAATGGACGAGGGCACCTGGCTCCCGTTTCCTCTCTCTCAGAACAGGAGCAGAGCGTACTGCGCCTTTTCTCAAATGGCAAGAATTCTGCCGAAATCGCCGGGACACTTGGGATCAGCCTGCAAACCCTCCGCAACCATCTCCACCACGTTAACGACAAGCTGGGTACACACAACCGTCTTCAGGCCGTTATGCATGCCATGCATCGTAAGCTTCTCTGAGGTGTCGTTCGCCTGCCGGGT
>JAICJP010000201.1 GCA_025928375.1 Candidatus Sulfotelmatobacter sp. | reverse complement strand
CCTCGTCGGGATTCCGCGCGGTCTCGCGCTCATTATTGAACGGCCACATGAACGCATCGGCGAAAAATACCCAGGGGAAGCGCTTCGCATCCAGGTAGCCCGGCATCATGGCCCGATTCGCCACTGAACTCTCGATGTTGATCTTATCGAGGATGGAATCGAAATACGCCGTTCCGGCCAGTTGTTTCTTGAGTTCGTTCTTTTTGTTCAGCAGCCACTTGGCATGTTCGGGAGAAAGATCGTTGTACGGATATCCGAAGAGCGCTTTGGCTGCCGCGGCCAGTTCGGGATTGTCGTCGCGCGTGCGCAATGCCTCGCTGGCATTCGGAGGCGCGGCCATCGCGTCGACATCGGGATCATCCGCATACCCGGGGTGAGCGTGGTGATCGAAAGCAGGAATCTTCTCGATCTGCGGCAGCAGGCGTTGATAGATCTGCTGCACATCCGGGCCGGCAAAGGGACGCGCCTGCGCTGCTGCCAAAATAGGCAGCGTCAACACAAGACACAGAACAGACACACCAACTCGTACGCTCATCGAATCCCCCTCTAACCCGTGTAAGGCACGACCTTCAACGAACAGCCGCTGTTCCCTGCCATGCGCTCGACACTTTTTGAATGCGCTCCACGGCTTCCTGCAACGTCGCCATCGACGACGCAAATGAGAACCGGATGAAATCTTTCCCCGCTGCTCCAAAGGCTGCACCTGGGATTGCAGCCACCCCCGCATCTTCGAGCAGGATGCGGCACAACTCTTCTGCGCTGGTTCCTGTTCCCGTGATGTCGACCCACGCATAGAATGCGCCCTCGGGTGGCAGGCAGCGGAATCCGGGCACCCGGTTCAGGTCGCGCGCAAACTGGTCGCGGCGCCGCGCAAATTCGCCGACCATCCGGGCCGTGTTGTTCTCCCGGTCGCGCAAGGCATCGATGGCGGCATACTGCGTAAACTCGGCGACGCAGGTGTAAGTGTTGACCACCATCATCCCCAGCGCCGAAACTACTTCCGGCGGAGCCACTGTGTAACCCAGTCTCCATCCAGTCATGGCGAAGCTTTTGGAGAATCCGTCGATGATCAGCGTGCGCTCGGCCATTCCCGGGTAGCGCAGCATCGAAAGATACTCGTTGCCGTAGATGATGCGGGCGTAGATCTCGTCCGACAGAACCCACAGGTCGTGCTTGACCGCGAGTTCCGCCAGACCGCGCTGCACCGCGTCGGTGTAGACGGTTCCGGTGGGATTGCCCGGAGAGTTCGTCAGCAACATGCGCGTGCGCGGAGTGATTTTCGCCGCAACTTCCGCGAGATCAGGCTGCAATTGATTGCGTGCCGATAACGTAAACGGTACGGGCACGGCCCCGAGCCCAAGCGAGATTGATGCGTATCCGGGGAACCCTGGATCGGGATACAGGACTTCATCGCCCGGTTCGAGCAGCGCCATCATGGACTGAAAGAGAGCGAGCTTGCAGCCCGGCGCGACCACCACATTGTCGGCGGCGACCTTTATATTGCGGGTGCGATCCAGATAAGCGGCGATCTCCTGCTTCAACGCCGGCAGTCCGTTCACCGCGCAATACCGGTCTTTGCCCGCAGCTAGTGCCTTCTGAGCAGACTGAATGACCGACGGCCCGGGATGAAAATCCGGCTCGCCCAATTCCAGGTGGATGATCGAGCCCCCCTGGGCTTCGAGTTCCTTGGCGCGCGCGAAAACCGAAAGCGCGCCCTCGCCGCTCATCACCGATATTCGTGAAGAAATTGATCGCATGGAACCCTCTAGTCGTGAGCCGCGAGTCCCGAGCCCTGAGCCATAGCCGTTTGCTCATTGCCCATTGCTCATTGCTCATCGCTACAAACCTTTGTACATTCCTCCGTCCACCAGTACCGTTTGTCCCGTAATGTAGGACGCGCGTTCTGACGCCAGCCAGACCACGGTGTCGGCAAACTCTTTCGGATCACCTAGGCGTTTTAAAGGAGCATCCGCGGCCCAGGCGTCGAGGAATTCTTGCTCCGGTTTCCCGGAACCCGCGGAGCGCGCTTTGGCCAGTTCCTTCAGGCGGTCGGTCGCGGTGAACCCGGGACCAACATTGTTCACCAGGATTCCATCTTTTCCGAACTCATTTGCCAAGCTTTTGACCAGACCGACGACCGCCGTGCGCACCGCATTGGAGAGCACCAGATCGGTGACCGGCTGCTTGGTCGTGATCGAGGTAATGGTGATAATTCTTCCCCAGTGCTGGCGCTGCATGTGGGGGATCACCTCGCGGGCAAAGTACACCGTGCTCAGAAAATTCGCGTTAATTGCCTTCTGCCAGTCTTCGAGTGAGGCAGCAAGAAATCCCTTGGCGGGCGGGCCTCCGGCGTTGGTGACACAGATGTCGACGGTCCCGAACTTCCCGGCGACGGCGGCTACAAAGCGTTGAACGGCACTCGCGTCGGTGACGTCAAACGCATCGGTGAAGACTTCAACCTTGTGCTGCTTCCTGATTCTTTCCGCGTTAGCGGCAAGCGCCTGCTGATTGCGCGCGCACATGGCCACGCGGCAGCGCTCCGCGGCGAACGCCTCTGCCGTGGCCAGTCCCAATCCCTGGCTGGAAGCGGCCACCAGGGCTACCCGGTTCCTGAGTCCTAAATCCATGAAGGGGAGATTATAACTGCAGCCCTGGCGGCGAAGGACAAAAACCAGCCGCAAGCGATAGAGTTGCTGATGTTGGCGGAACAGAATTACCCTGATGCCAAGAGAGGCTTCTATGAATCGCAAAGCTGATCACGCCGAGACGAAAGTCGCACGGAGCGCGGCCGACCTGCACAAGAAGAACGGTCCGATGGCCCTCCCGATTTATCAGACATCCACCTTTGAGGTGACCGACAACGACGAGCAACTCCGCGTCACGGGCAGCGACAGCTACTACACCCGCTACGGAAACCCGACCAACTCGGTAGCGGAGAAGACGGTCGCGGCACTCGAAGGAGTGGACGCCGCGCTGACGTTTTCGTCGGGGATGGGGGCAATCACGACCACCATCATGGCCCTGCTCAAGGGCGGCGATCACATCGTTGCTCAGCGCGATGTCTACGGCGGGACGCACAAGTTTTTATCCCAGTGGCTGCCCAAGTTTGGGGTGGAGACGACGTTTGTCGACACCACGGATTACCAGCAGCATGAAAAGGCCATCCGGCCGAACACGAAGCTGTTGTATGTGGAATCGCCGACCAATCCCACAATCCGCGTGGTTGACCTGCAGCGGATTGCCAGTCTAGCCAAACAGCACGGTCTGATCAGCATGGTCGACAGCACGTTCGGGACGTCCATCAACCAGCGTCCGGCGGAGTATGGGCTCGACCTGATCATGCATTCCGGAACCAAGTATCTGGGAGGACATACGGACCTGATCTGCGGGGTAGTGGCGGGCCGCAAGGAACTGATCGACAAGATCCTGGCCACGCGAACCACGATCGGGAACTGCATGGACCCGCATGCGTCGTGGATGCTGGTGCGGGGAATGAAGACGTTGGCGGTGCGAGTGGCGCGGCAGAACGAAAACGCGCTGCGGGTGGCGGAATTTCTGGAGCAACACGCGAAGGTGCGGCGAGTGCACTATCCGTTCCTGAAGAGCCATCCGCAGCAGGCGCTGGCGCGAGCGCAGATGTCGGGAGGCGGCGGGATGGTCAGCTTCGAGGTCGACGGCACAGGCGAAGATGCACGGCGGGTGAGCGAAGCTTTGCGGCTGTTCACGCTAGCTCCCAGCCTGGGGGGTGTCGAGTCGCTCGTGTGCATCCCCGTGCTGACCTCGCACCTGAGCGTGCCGGAGGAGGAACGGCGGAAGATGGGAGTGACGGAGCAGATGCTGCGGCTGTCCGTCGGAATCGAAAACGCGCACGACCTGATGGCCGACCTGGAGAACGCGCTGAAAGCCGTGGGTGCGGCGGCGGCCGTGAGCGTGGGGTAGTTTTTTGCTGTCGAGCTGGCCCGTAATTTTTGTAGGGCTGACTTTGCAAAGTATTAGAAACGGGAGACTTAGGATGGAAGTACCCCGGCTTGCGCTCGCAAAGTATTCGCAACAAAGGAGTTATAGGCAAAGTCTTGAATGCATTAGGCTTAGGCTTGGGTGTATCGGGCAAATCTAAGCAAAAAATCCCGATTCGGGAAGTTTTGGTTTTATCCCAAAATGAAACCGGCCTCTTGCGAGGCCGGTTCTGTTCTTAAACGACAAACCCGGTTAGAAGATGAACTTCGCACCGAGTTGCAGAACGCGAGCCAGGTGGGCTCCGCCGATTTCGAGGAAGCCGTTGCTCCCGAGATCGCCAGAGGGGCCCGTCCACTCGCTGTGGTTGAAGATGTTGAAAGCTTCGGCCCGGAATTCGAAGGCCATGCTTTCTTTGATAGCAAAGTGCTTGAACAATGCCATGTCGAAGTTGGTTCGGTTGGGATTACGCAAGGAGTTTCTGCCTGAGTTCCCAAAAGTAAGCCCGGTGGGCACGGCGAACGCGGCAGGATTGTAGAAGAAGCCTGCATCGCTGCTCAGCGTGACCTGACTTGCGGGTGGGATGTTCGCCTTGGGATTGCTGACAATGTCCGCGTAGGAGCCAGTCCCCACGCCGTTGCCGACACCGGCGTTGTCGCCGAAATCAGTGCCATTCGTCACAGTGAAAGGCGTCCCGGTTGAAAATGACACGATGCCTGACCATTGCCAACCACCAATGACGGTATGGGCGAGCCCAGGTTTCCTGAAGAACGGAAGGTCGTAGACGTATCCGATGTTCAGCATGTGACGCTGATCGAAATTGGAACTCGCCCGGCTGGAGGCAATGTCATAGGAGTTGACGAAGTCGCCGTTGTAACGGTCCGACGAGTCGTCAATCGAATGACTGTACGTGTAGGCCAAACTGAGGCTTAATGCTCCCACACTCTTACGGGCCGACACCTGGAAAGCATGGTAAATGGAGGATGCCTTGTTCTCCAGGCGAGTGATGTTGGCAATGCCCTGGAACTGGCGATAAGGATTGGGATCATTCCCGCAAGCGGTCTGCAGGTTGATGGCAGGCTGACCGGTAATCGTAGTTCCGTTTACCACCCCGAAAACACTCGGCAGTCCAGCGTTCTGGACGCTGTCGCAAATGTCGCTAGTGATTGGCTGCCCAGGCAAGAATGGATTTTCGGAGGCAGGGGTGGGCACAAGTTGGTTCAAGTCTCGCTGTCGCCCGAGATGTGTCCCCTTGCTTCCAACGTACGAAAAGGTCGTAACGATGTGTGCGGGCATTTCCTGCTGGAAATCCAAGTGCCACTGTTGCATGTAGGGCCAGACCACCTGGGCCGGAATTGAGTAAAAACTGGCGGGGAATGCGGCAGCCAAAGGTCCTCCACCAATATTTGTGTAACCGGTGATCAGGTTCTGAGTCTGGGTCTGGAGTAGAGGGGAAGTCTGTCCTTCCATGCCCTCAGTATTTGCCTCGTTGCCGTTGGCATGCTCCCAGAAGATTCCGTATCCTCCACGGATCGCGGTCTTACCGTTACCCTTCGGGTCCCATGCAAAGCCGATGCGCGGGGCCGCGTTGAAGAGGTGCCCTTTAGAACACCCGACCGGTACGCCGCCGACGCCGCACTGAACTAGTCCATCCAGCGGGTCCCCGGAGACAATGGAGCCTGGGGTGCAAACCGCCGGGTCCGCATCCGCAGGACAGAGAACGGCGGCGGTTGCCGGGTTGTAAGCAGCAGGATCCCAGTTATAAGCGTGCTTGTAGCGATCGCGATAGGTCCCTTCCAAGCTGACACGCACACCCAGATTCAGGGTCAAGCGGTCGGTAACGCGCCAATCATCCTGGAAGTAGGGTTCGAGAATTTTGTAGCGATTGTAGAATTTCAACTGATTGCTGCCCTGGCCGAAACTCGCAATATGCCCCGTCAGCATATCCGCGAATGCGTTGCCGGTGCTCACGGAGGAGCCGGTGTCGAACGTAAGCGATCCGTTTACCTGTACACTGCTCAACTCATTCTTTTGGCCGGCAACAAAGTAGGCGCCGAAGGTGAGATTGTGTCTTCCGACAATCTTAGTCAGGTTATCTCGATAGGTATATGTGGGATTGGAGTTATAGGGTCCCTCAGGCCAGATGCCGTTCGGGTCCTCTGCGATGCCGTCGTAGATTCCACCGCTGAGATTGATGGCGGGAAGTTTGCCTCCGAATCCATTGTTGAAGATAAATCCCATGGGGAAATTGGCGGGACGCTGATAGTAACCCACGGACTTGAAGGAAATGTGATCGGTGGTATAGCTGGCCACGAATTCGTTCAGTAGGCTGGGCGAAATATTGCTGGTTAGTCTCGCCACCACGCTAACGCCGGGGCCGTTGAACGCAGTCTGAACCGTTGGGAACGACGCGGAGTCCCAAATGGGGCCGGGTTCGATCGTGTTCCACGAATCGTGAATGTACCGGAAGGTGGCGCGGTTCTTGCTATTGATGTTGTGGTCGACGCGGACCAGTTCCTCGCGCCAGCTTGTCGGGAGAGTCACGTTCGCGATATAGCTGGACGCTCCGGGTACATCTACGGTGCCCACAGGAATCAATGGGAGCAGAGCCGCGGCAGCCGGATCGACGGGAAGAGGACCCAGCGTGCCATTGAAGGGTTGGCCGGGGGTTCTAGGATCGTTTGGACAATCAGGTCCAGGGGTCGGAAGACACAAATCACTGAAGTCGCCGGAACGTTCGGCACTGTAGGGGACCGTGGTGTTAAAGCTAGAGGGCACACGCTCGCGACGCCATTCTTGAGACCAGAAGAAGAAGGTCTTCTGCTTGTCCTTGTTGTACAGGCCGGGAATAAATACAGGACCGCCGATCGTGTACCCGAAATCGTTCTTCTTGTAGGGAGCGATTTTGCCTGAGCCGCCGTGAGACGCCATATCCGCATAGTTCAAGGCATTAAAGGCGTCATTGCGGACAAACTCATAGGCATTGCCGTGAAATGCTTTTGTGCCAGACTTGGTTTCGACTTCAACCGTGCCGGAACCGTTACGGCCATATTGCGCGCCGTAATTGGAAGTCAGCACCTTGAACTCTGCGATGGAATCAACGCTGGGATAGACGTTCAGGGTACTGTTGCTGCCGTTATCCATGTTGTCGCCGCCGTCGAGTTCCCAGTTGTTGTACTCGGTGCGGCCGCCGTTCATGCTGAACGCAACGCTTCCGTTAATGCCGACCTGCGGTTCATCCATTCCGGTCTGATTGCTTACGCCCGGAACGAGGGTAACCAGCGTTGAGAAGTTGCGCCCATTCAGTTGCAGCTGCGTGATCTCTTTTCCGGTGACAGTGCCTGCCAGTTCCGACGACTGTGTCTCCACTTGGGCGACGTTGGTGCCCTCAACGATAACTTCGGTCGTCGCCGCGCCGACCTGAAGGTTGACATCCACGCGTGCTTTCTCCGCCACATCAAGCTTCACGGCCTTAGCCTGAAACTTCTTAAAGCCCGGAGCGGTGACGACGATGTCGTAGACGCCGGGCGTGAGGCCGGACTGGTTGTAGTCTCCGCTGGAGTTGGTCTGCATTTCGCGGTTGATGCCCTTATCGGGACTGGTGACCACGACCGTCGCCCCTTGAACGGCGGCGCCGGAGGGATCTTTCACCGTGCCAGTGATGGAGCCGGTCTGTGCCCAGCCGGCCATGCAAAATGTCAGGACGATCAGAATTCCCAACGCGAGACGAGATTTCATAGTGATATAGCCCTCATGCGCGCGAGCTGCGCCCGCGCTGGTTCGGTCAAACTTTGCCGTTCTGGGTGTGGGCATCATGGCTCACACGTTTTTTGCGGACTGAGACCCGGAGTGG
>JAICJP010000173.1 GCA_025928375.1 Candidatus Sulfotelmatobacter sp. | reverse complement strand
TTCGCATCCCGCCACCTGGCCCGCTGCAACCAGGCAAGCGCACACTGGTTCCCCATCGAGCAACACGGTGCAAGCGCCACAGTCCCCGGCATCGCAACCGACTTTCGTTCCCGTCAGGCCCAAGTCCTCCCGCAGCACGCGCGAGAGACGGCAGGTTCCGGATACGCTCACATCCACACTGTGGCCATTGACGGAAAAAGAGATGAGCTGCGATTCCACCGGCGATGTTGAAGTCTGCGCCGCCACGTCAGACTCTCCCCACGCAAGCCTGCAACGCTCGCCGGACCAGCGTAACCGAGGCATCCCGCCGGTACTCGGCCGTGGCGCGCATGTCGTCAATCGGAGATAAAGTCGCGAGATGCTGAGGCTGGACAAGCAAGCCGATCTGCGGATCAGCGGGCTGCCCGACCAATTCTCTTTCCAGATCGGATAAGCGGCGAGCCACGGCCGAGCACGATCCTACCGCGACGCGGGCTTGCGACACATAGCCGGAGTCATTCGTTTCGAGTACCACTGCCACCATCGAGATTGAAATCACCAGATACTTTCGCGTGCCCAGCTTCAGGAACGCGGAGGCCGCATTTTCGGACTGGCGCGGGGCCAGCACCGCAATGAGGATTTCATCGCCTCTTCTTTGCGTCTTGCGGTTGCCGGTGATAAATTGCGCGAGCGGCATGCGCCGGGAGCCGGCGATGGAAAGCAGTTCGACCTCGGCGTCCAAAACCAGCAGGGCCGGGACGCTATCCGCTGCAGGGGACGCGTTGCACAAATTCCCTGCGACAGTCGCGCGATTCTGGATCTGCACCGACCCGATCTCCCGCGCTGCGGCTTTCAGTGCATCGAAACAATTAGGCAGGGGCGCGCTCACTACTTCAGCCCACGTTGTGAGTCCGCCGATACGAAAGTAGCGCTCGTCGGCGGAGATTCCATGGATCTCGCGAACCCCGGTAATGTCCACCACATCACTTTGCGGAAGGCTTTCTCCCAGAGCGGGATAAAAATCCGTGCCTCCGGCCAGGATCTGGCCGCCCGATGAGTTCAGCACGGCAATGGCATCGTCCAAGTTTTTGGGCCTGAAATACAGGTAGAACCCCCGCACCGCTGCTTTGACCGTTTGTATACGAAGCCTGCGGCTTTGTACAGCCACTTCAGGCGGGAAACAGCTCGCGCATCTTGTCCGTCCGATAATCGAAAATCCTACCTATGTCGCGCTTTACCCAAAGGCGATGGGCGAGGGACCCGCACAGCCCCAGCGGAATCGCATAAGCGATACGATCGTGCATGCTCGTGCCGCCTTGTACGATTCGAACGAGTGCTCGTGATTCCACAGGGCATACGGCCCGGAAACTGCCCGGTCGACGAACTTGTGAGGAGGACTCCAATCGGCGATCTCCGTCGACCAGCGGATCGGAAGAAAGTGCCAGCGCAGCCGGTAACGGATGAGGGCTCCTGCGGCAAGTTCTGCCGGCGCCTCGACTATGCGCAGATCCAGCCACGGCGGCGTGAGTTTCTGCAGGTTTTCCGGTCGAGAAAAAAAGTTGAAGATTTTTTCCAATGGAGCCGGTACCCACTGCTCCCGCTCCAGGTAATAAAGCCGCATCAGCAATGGAGCGCAAGCATGCAGCGATTCAGTGAGCGCATCTAGTCGAAGGCAATGCAAAATTGTATCCTCGCCGCAGAAATACAGCCTTCCCGGTCTTGACACGCATCCTAAACTCTGGCAAAACAAACGAAGTCATGTCCCGTTGGAACGCCAGCACGTCGACTCTCATCCTGTTGGGCAGCGCCGTGTTTGTGGTGCTGCTGTTGGTGGTGCTACCGAACGTCGATCCGCCGGATACTGCGTTCCATCGCGAGACAGCTCCCGTGGTACTCCACGCTCAGGCCAACGCGGCTCCTCCGCTCATGGTTGTAGCTCCCCTGCTGCCAAGGGTGGCTGCGGCTCAGTACGACTGGCTGTCGCTGCGCTTGAGTAAAACTGCGGTTCTATTGCCACCCCACGATCGCCCCATTCAGCTCTGCTCGATTCGCTGCTGATTCTTTCTGCGCTTTTTTCAAGCGCGAACTGAATCCGGAACTGCCAGGTTCCATCCCAGCGACAATCGAGGAGAAGTTAATGAGACTCTATTCCGATCGTATTTCGTATATTTCCATGGCAGAGCTCTTGCAGGAGGCGGCGGCTCGGACCGGCTTCAGCACCTCTGAAATGGAGGATTTACTTGCTTCCGAACTCACGGTCCCTCAACTGGTCGACTACATTGATGCCGTAGTCGGGCAGCGGATGAACTGACCACGCTCGGATATTCGGGGGGGCCGCCTCTCCGGCCCCCGCTTCCTTCTTCCCTCCCTCGCCTGCTCCTGTGTTCTAATCGTCGCGTCGATTTCCTGAGTTCACTCGTCATCTGGAGACCTGCATGCGCCGAATGCCTGCTGCCAGGCTGTTGCTCGCCGTCGTCATAGCCCTTCCTGCCACCTTAGCTGCACAGTCCACTGCGCCGCCTGATCTGGACGCCTATGTAGCTTCTTCGATGAAGACGTTCGACGTTCCCGGCATGGCGGTCGCGATTGTGAAAGGTGGCAAGATCCTCGTCGCCAAGGGATACGGCGTGCGCAAACTGGGTGACCCGACGGCGGTCGACGAATTCACGACGTTCGGGATCGGTTCGAACACCAAAGCCTTCACCACCGCCGCACTCGCCACCTTGGTGGATGAGGGCAAGCTCTCCTGGGACGATCCTGTTTACCAGCGGCTTCCCGGATTCGTCATGTACGATCCCTACGTTTCGCACGAGATGACGATTCGCGATCTGCTGACTCACCGCAGTGGCATGGGGCTGGGCGAAGGCGATCTCCTGTTCTGGCCTCACACCACTTACAGCCGGGAGGACGTCATCTACAGGCTGCGCTTCATGAAGCCGCAATCCAGTTTCCGCAGCCACTACGCTTACGACAACCTGCTCTACATGACAGCAGGCCAGATTATTCCTGCGGTGACCGGCACGAGTTGGGATGACTACGTCCGACAACACATCTTTGCCCCGCTTGGGATGAACCATACCAACCTGAGCACGACCGCGTACAAGCCCGGAGGCGACTACGCTTACCCGCATTCGCGCGTGGATGGAAAGCTGCAAGTGATCCCTTTCGAAGACCTGGACAATGCCGGTCCGGCAGGCGCTATCAACTCGTGCGCCACGGACATGGCGAAGTGGGTACAACTGCAACTGAATCGCGGGAAGTACGTTGATCGTGACGGACGTTTATTCTCGGAGCAGCGTTCGAAGGAAATGTGGACGGCGCAGACGATTCTGCCCATCGGCGATCCGCCCGCGCCTTTGTCCGGTCTGAAAGCGAACTTCGCCGATTACGCATTGGGCTGGGGATTGCGCGATTATCACGGCCGCAAGCTAGTCGGGCACACGGGCGGAGTGGGAGGCTTCGTCTCGCGAGTGATGTTGGTTCCGGAAGAAAATCTGGGAGTAGTTGTTGTTACCAATGCCGAAGAAGGCGGAGCCTTCGACTCCATCCTCTATCACGTGCTCGATTACTACTTCCACCTGCCGCCGACCGACTGGATCGCGGGATTCAAAGCGGTAAAAGACCAGGATGAAAAAGAGGCCGCCGAAACCATGAAGAAGGCGGAAGGTGCTCGCGACGCGAATTCCAAGCCTTCCCTGCCTTTCGAAAAATATGCAGCTGTCTACAACGATGCCTGGTACGGCCCCATCACCATTCGCCTGGAAAATGGCGGCCTGGTGATGAGCTTCGACCACACTCCCGGAATGGTTGGCGACCTGCAGCACTGGCAATACGACACCTTCAAAGCGCACTGGCGAGTGCGCACCATCGAAGATGCGTTCGTGACCTTTTCTCTAAACACGGACGGTAGCATCGATAGCGCCCGGATGGCTGCCGTGTCGCCGTTGGCGGATTTCAGCTTCGACTACCAGGATCTATTACTGAAGCCCGCCGTAACCCCAAGCAAGAAATAGAGGGTGGCCCAGCCCACGCGATTTTCGTAAGGTGGGGATTTTGATTCTCGACGCAACAGTGCCCAGCACTCCCAACCCGGCCCTGCACGCGGTAGAAGCCGAGGTCCAGTCGCACAGCACCGCGCTACGCAAAGAACTTGGGCTGCGCGATCTCGTGCTGGCGCAGCTCCTCATCATCATTGTGGCTGACTACATGGGCACGGCGGTGAAGGCTGGGTCATCGCACGTAGTTTTCTGGTTATTGGCGATCCTGACTTTCTTCACGCCCGTGGCGCTGGTAGTCATCCACCTCAGCCGCGTGCTGCCGGTGGAAGGCGGCTTATACGAGTGGGCGCGCCTTGCCTTTAACGACCAGATCGGGTTCTTCGTCGCCTGGAATCTGTGGCTGTACGTCATTCTCTATGTGGGACTGGGCGGGCTTCTAACCGTGTCGTTCGCCTCCTACGTGATCCCGGGTGCCGCATGGATTGCTTCCAGCAAATGGCTCATCGTAGGAGCTTCATTGGCCGTCATTGCAATCACGATGGCCATTGCCGGACTGGGCCTGGGGATCGGGAAATGGATCAACAATGTGGGCGCAGTCGTTTTTCTCATCACGGTTGCCATGCTGATTGTGCTGCCGTTCCTGAATGTGTGGCGCGGCACCCTCCGTGAATACCGTCCTTTGAGGCTGGTAGCACCTCCCTTGACGCTATTCAGCCTGAGCGTCTTCAGCAAGATGACCTTCGGTGCGCTGACGGGATTCGAATACATCGCAGTCTTTGCCGGCGAATGCCGCAATCCGGCGCGCCACCTGCCGCGGTCCGTCCTGATCACCGCACCTATCATAGCGCTCGTCTACATTCTGGCCACCAGCGCGATTCTCGCATTCGTGCCGCCCTCATCGGAGGACGTCGTAGCGCCGGTGGCCCAGGCCCTCAGCCGCGGGGTTCAGCCGTTCGGCCTTTTGTCGTGGATGATCGCTCCCGCTGTGCTTTTCCTTTTCATCTATTACCTGGCAACGTTCTGCGCTTTCTTCAGCGTCAGCACACGTTTGCCCATGGTTGCGGGATGGGATCACCTGCTGCCGGAGTGGTTTTCGCAATTGCACCCGCGCTACAAAACTCCGATGAACTCGGTGCTGGTTCTGGGGGCGGCAACTCTCGTCGTCGCCCTGCTGGCCCTGATCGGGGTGGGCCATGAGGAATCGTATGAGTTGCTGCTGACGTGGAGCTTCACATTCTACGGAATCGCCTACCTGGCGCTGTTCGCCATTCCAATTTTTTCGCGAAAAGAGCGAGGTTTACGAGCGCCCCTCTGGGTACGCCTGGCAGCGGGCTCCGGAATGCTCGTGACCTTGCTCTTCATCGTGCTCTCGGTCTTTCCGATCATTGACGTTGGAAGCTCGTGGCAATATTCGCTGAAGATCGCCGGCGTCGTGATCGGTGCAAATACAGTCGGCTGGGTGGTGTTTCAAACCGGCTCGAAAAAAACTAAAGCCCGAACGCGCGCGTAGACGAACGCTACGCTGCCCGCAGAATCGTATTCGGGTCGGTGGCTGCTGCCCTCGATGCCGGCAGCCGCGATGCGAGTAGCGTCATGACGAGCATAAGAGCAACCGCAGCGCCATAGATGAGTGGGTCCGTTCCGCTCACCTCAAACAGGAACGAGCTAATCACGCGCGAAGCTGCGACGGACCCGAGTAGTCCAAGGCCGCAGCCCAACAACGCCAGCTTGGCCGCTGCCGTCAAAACGAGCCGCACAATGCCAACACGCTGTTCGCCCAAAGCCATGCGAATTGCAATCTCTTGTGCGCGCAGGGCAACGGAGAACGCCACGACTCCATATATGCCGGTGACCGCCAGCAGAAGACCGGCGAAGGCGAATGCCGTGATCAAATCGGTGTTGAACCGGCGCGGTGCCTCATCATTCGAGACCACTTCCGTCATAGGTTGAGGTTGATCGAGGGCCAATAAGGGATCGACCTCTGCGACGCTCGCGCGCAGCGTATGGACTTCCTGCTCAGCAGGCAAGGCAGAACGAAACGTAATGTAACCGCCCGCAGCGCCAGTGAGCTTTCCGTTGAAATCGGCACCGTAGATTGCAGCCGGCTGGGATGCCGGAACGTACCACTGCTCCATACTCGGAAGGTCGCGAGAGCCCTTTGTGTCTGCCACCACCCCGACTACCGTCGCCCAGGGCAGTGATTTTGTCGGGCCACCGGGATGAATGTGTTTGCCGATGGCGCTCTCACCAGGCCAGCATCGCTTGGCCATGGATTCATTGACAATCATCACTAGTGGTGCGCCGGGGCGATCCGCGTCGGTGAAGTATCGGCCTGCGAGCAAAGGAATCCTCATCGCCTGGAAGTAGTCGCCATAAGTCGAGACGAAGGCGGCAAATCGCAGCTTCCAATTGCTGGCTGTCTCTCCTTCAACGGTGTAAGCGGCTTTGGCAAAGGTCTGGGCTCCTGGCACCGCGCTCGCAATGGCCGCCGCGCGAACGCCGGGTTTGGCTGTAAGTTTCTCGAGCACCTCACGGCTGAACAGGTCTGCGGAAGCCTGGGTAGCGTACTGCTTTAATGGGAGTTGAAAACCCGCGACCACCACGTGGTCGGCACGAAAGCCGGGATCCACCGCCCGCATTTTCTGGAAGCTGCGCAGAAACGCGGCGGACGCCGTGATCAATACCAGGGCAATGGCGATTTCCGCAACAACGAGAGCCGAGCGTAACCACGTGTGGCTCGATCTTCCGGTGCCGCTCTGCAGGCCTTCTTTCAAGGTTTCACTGATATTCGTCCGCAATGCGGCAAACCCAGGCGCAAGGCTGCAAGCAAGTCCTGTGGCTAGCGCAATCGCAAATGCGAAACCGGCAACCCCGGCATCGATGGAAATGGAATCGATTCGCGGCATAGAATCCGGCAGCAGAGCTAAAGCCGTTCGAATGGCGGCAGCGGCAAACACAAGACCCAGCAGCGCCCCGGAAATGCTGAGCAGCAAGCCTTCAAACATCGTCTCTCGCAGCACTGAACTCGCGCCAGCGCCCAGAGCCAGACGCACCGCGTATTCGCGGCGACGGCGAATCGCGCGCACCAGCGACAGTCCAGCCACGTTGGCGCAGGCGATGAGCAGAACTACCGTCACGGCGAGAAGCAGCGCCCGCAATACAGGACGCACGTCTTCGATATCGGACTCGCGCAAATCTTCCACGTCGCCCTGAAGACGAATGGAAGACTGCGAAGCTGGAAGCGTACGTGCAAATTGCTCCGCCACTCGATCCGCATCCTGAGCGGCTTGAGATAGCGCGATCCCATTCTTGACGCGGGCCACGATCTGGTACCCCCAGAAGCCCGCGTGCTGATCGGAGAGTTCGTCAGCAGAAAGACTGAGAGGCACCCAGAGCTGCGCTTGGTCTAACCTGCCTGATTCGAGCGGAAATTCGAAATTTCTCGGCATGACGCCGATAATCGAGTAGACGCGGCGATCGAGCTCGATAGATTTGCCAAGAATGTCGGGATCGCGGTGATAACGGGTCAACCACAAGGCGTAGCTGATGATCGCGACGGGCTGACGATCATCTTCCTCTTTCTGCGAAAACACGCGTCCCCGGATCGGACGCACTCCGAGTGTCGGGAACACGCCAGCGGTAAATCGCGCCGCGTGCACCTGCTCGGGCGTGGCCTCGCCGGATAATTCGTAAGTATCCGAAATGTATCCGCCCATCGCGGAGAAGGCGCTTGCGGCGTTCGCATAAGTGCCAATCTCGCGGGCGGTCACGGATATCCCCGGATTTCCTCCCAGGTGATCGCCCACTAGCACGAGACGAGCGGGATCGCTGAAGGGAAGATCGCGAAGCAGGATACCCTCCACCAGGGAGAAGACAGCCGTGGTCGCTCCGATACCGACGGAAAGGGTTAGGATGGCGGTCAAGGTAAAGAGTGGCGATTGCCGGAGCTGGCGGATTGCGAATCGGAGATCGTGTAGGAACATCATTCTTCCCTCCGCTCTATGTAGATCTAGGGACCGCCGCCATCGGCTGTCCGGCCGCGCCCGCGCGGGCAGCTTTCCTCAGCGCAGAAACACTTGCGCGACGTCGTCCACCTTCACCGTCGATTTCCTGCGCGCTCCGCTGCCCACGTTATACACAACCAGCACGTGTTCCTCGAGTATCAGCAATTCTTTACTGCTGATCCAGCCCACAAGAGAGGCGTGCGGCACGAATGCAACCTGCTTCGGAGACTCCGTGACCATCTTCACCGCCACCGCGGGCAGCTCGGCCAGAGTCTTGCGAATGCGCAGCGATTCTTCCGGATTGGCCTGTCCCTCTTCGGCCAATTGAATCGGTTTGTTCGCCTGGGCGGTGGCGCTGATCGTCATGGCTACCGCTTTCAGATCCGGCGATAACTTCGCATTCGACGTAAAGAAGCTGACGTCGTAATCGGAATTCTTGTACGTCGCGAATTCGTCAAAGATCGTCTGCGACTTTCCATTGACGAGCACCAGCGTTTGATCGTTGCTCTGGTTGGACCACCCGCAACACGCCGCGTCAGGAATCGCGGTCACGATCACATCTCCTGATGGAGATGCGTCCAGGGGCTCCTCTAATGCTTGCGGCAAGGGCTTGTCCATCCACTTACCGCCTTCCTGCTGGTACAGGGTAGTGCTCTTGTAAGTTCTTTCGGTCTGCCCGGCGATGTACTGCGTCATAACAAAAAATTTGTCGACGCCCTCGTCGGGGGCCCAGAAGGCGCCTACTGGACAAGTCTCATCGCAAACGCCCGTGGCACAAGCGCATTCCGGCAGCTTCACAGATGCCAGATCTTCTCGATTCTTTCCATTCAATTCCGTGCGCCAGGCTTGCCATGTGATAGTAGTGGAGAGATTGATCTCTTCGCGATCCAGCCGGCGCTCGTGATTGTCGAACCAATAGAGATGAGTTCCATCCGCGGACAGCGCAGCCACCGGAGCCGACTCGGTCACCACCTGATTCGACCCCCGCTGCTCACTGTTGTGCTCGGTACCGGGATTGAGGGTGGTTGCGGCTTCCCCGTTCCACAGCCAGACGGTGTGAGGAGCGGCTGCGTCCTCCTCGGTAACCGCGGGAGTCGTCGAGGGCACCAGCAAGATCTGGCCGGGCT
>JAICJP010000156.1 GCA_025928375.1 Candidatus Sulfotelmatobacter sp. | reverse complement strand
GTCATTGCACCACCACCTTACTGACCACCTGCGCGAATGGGGTGAGTGCAGCCTGCACCGCGGGATCGATCGCCGCCAGCCACATGATGGGAGCAACGCCCATCACCAACGCTGCGACGGCGCAGGGCCAGATCGCGGCTTTCTCAAATCCGAGCAGATCGCTGACCGAATTGTTCACGGGGTGAGTTACTTTGCCGTAGAAGACGCGCTGAAACATCCAGAGCAGGTAGCAGGCACTCCAGATCACTCCCGTAGCCGCGAGAGTTCCATAAAGCGGCTTCGCCTGGAAAGCGCCGGACAACACCAGGAATTCGCCCACGAATCCGTTTAGTAGCGGCAGGCCAACCGATGCAAGCACGATGAAGAGGAAGGAAGCTGCGTACACCGGCATGGGCGATGCGAGCCCGCCAAACTCGGAGATTTCGTAGGTGTGTCGCCGCTCATGTAGAACTCCAGCGAGCATGAACAGTCCGCCGGTGGAGACACCGTGCGCGAGCATGACGAACATGGCTCCGTTGAGGCCCGCGGTGGTGAAACTGAAGATGCCCAGGACAACAAATCCCAGGTGGCTGACCGAGGAGTAGGCGATCAGCTTCTTCATGTTGGGTTGCACCATGGCAACCAATGCGCCGTAAATGATTCCGATCAGCGCCAGTGCGATGATCCATGGCGCATTGCTGCGGGCCTGGTCCGGAAACAAGCCGAGATTGAAGCGCAGCATGCCGTATGTGCCCATCTTCAGCAGGACTCCGGCGAGCAGAACGGATCCCGCCGTGGGTGCCTCGACGTGTGCGTCAGGCAGCCAGGTGTGGAACGGGAATAGCGGAACTTTGACCGCGAAGGCTATGAAGAATCCCAGGAAGAGCCACTGCGCGGCCGCAGGGAAGTTTGCGACCTGATGATTGGCAATGGCGTCGCGGATGGTGACGAAATCGAAGCTGTGGGTTTGCGCGTAGAGCCAGAGGATGGCCGCCAGCATGAAGACGGAGGCAATCATGGTGTACATAAAGAATTTCACCGCGGCGTAGACTTTACGTTCGTGGCCGAACACGCCGATGAGCAGCGCCATGGGAATCAGCGTTGCTTCCCAAAAGAAATAGAACAGGAAGAGGTCGAGCGAAGTGAAGACGCCGATGAGAGCGGTCTCGAGTATCAGAAGAAGGATAAAGAATTCCTTGACGCGATCACGTACCGATTTCCACGAGATCAGGACGCAGAGGGGCGTGAGGAATGTGGTGAGGACTATGAGCCACACCGAGATCCCGTCGGTCCCCATGTGGTAGTGGATGTTCGGACTGGAGATCCAGGGCTTATCGATTTCGAACTGGAAGCCGGGCTGGCCGCGGTGCAAATGAACTGGCAAATGCAGGGAGAGTCCGAAGGCGAGCAGGGACACGACCAGGGAAAAGATGCGGATGTCGCGATCACGGCGCGGAAGCAGGACCAGCAGAAGCGCTCCCGCGAGCGGAACGAATGTCACCAGCGTCAGGATGTAGGGGCTGAGGTGGTCGGTGTTCATCGCTCCACCCCCCACCAAATCATGTAAGCAATCAACACGGCAGAACCGGCGGCCACCCAACCGGCGTAGGAGCGCAGGTTGCCGGATTGCATGTGCCGGACTTCGTCAGAAACGTGGCGAGCGCCGTCGGCCGCATTATTCACCGTGTCGTCGATGACTTTGCGATCCACGCCTTGCCAAAGAATGCTCGTAGATCCATTGACTAAAGGTTTGACGATCAAGGACGCGTAGATTTCATCGACGTAATATTTGTGACACACGACCTCGTATAGACCTGCAATTCTCTGCACGATCCTGTGGGGCAAGTCGGGACTGCGGTAGTACAGCAGCCATGCGAGAGCGAGGCCAAGAAAGGCGGCGGCAACCGAGATTCCCGTGAACATCAATTCTTTGGAAGCGGATTCCTTGGGCTCGGTGCCTTCGGTGGTTTGTTCCGTTGCGCCTTTTTCACCCACCTGGGTCTGAGAGTTTTCGGCGGGCAGAGTGGAGCGGAAAACAGGGCCCAAGAAGTGATCGAAATGATTATTTCCGCCGAGTGATCCGGGAACGCCGACATATCCGCCGATGACTGACAACACAGCGAGGATCGCCAGCGGGATGACCATCACTTTCGGACTCTCGTGCACTCCGCCGTGACCATGTCCGCCGTGACCATGTCCGGCGTGGGCATCGTGCGCGGGCGCGCCGTGTCCCGCCGCTTCACCGCGGTATTCGCCGAAGAATGTCATGAACCAGAGGCGGAACATGTAGAACGAGGTGATGAATGCAGTGACGACTCCAACCAGCCAATAGGCCCAGCTTGCCTGATAGGCGCGCCACAGGATTTCATCCTTGCTGAAAAAGCCTGCCAAGCCCGGGATTCCAGCTATGGCCAAGGTTGCCGCAGTCATCGTCCAGAAGGTCCAGGGGAGTTTGGTGCGCAGGCCGCCCATGCGTCGCATGTCCTGCTCGCCGCCGACCGCATGGATGACAGAACCGGCTGCCAGGAAGAGCAAGCCCTTGAAGAAGGCATGGGTCATGAGGTGGAATATTCCGGCGGAGAACGCTCCTACGCCGCACGCCATGAACATGTAGCCGAGTTGCGAAACGGTGGAGTAGGCAAGAACTTTCTTGATATCAGTTTGCGCGATGCCGATGGTGGCGGCGAAGAACGCGGTCAGAGTACCGATGACGGCGACTACGGTTAGCGCGATAGGAGCGCGCTCGAAGATTACGTGCGAACGCGAAACCATGTAGACGCCGGCGGTGACCATAGTCGCTGCGTGGATCAATGCGGAGACAGGGGTGGGACCTTCCATGGCATCCGGAAGCCAGACGTAGAGCGGAATCTGGGCGGACTTTCCGCAGGCACCCACCAGCAGAAGAATTCCGATCGCGGTGAGGAGTCCGGCACCGGCTGTTTCGGGCGACATAGGCTTGATCTGATCGAATACTTGCGTGAACGTCAGCGAGCCGAAGTGCTGAATGAGCAGGAAGAGTCCGATCAGGAATCCAAAGTCGCCGATTCGGTTGACGATGAATGCTTTTTTGCCCGCGGATGCGGCCGAATCTTTTGTGAACCAGAATCCGATCAGAAGATATGAAGCGAGGCCCACCCCCTCCCAGCCGATGAACATCAGCAGGTAGTTGTTGGCCAGGACCAGTGTCAGCATGAAGAACATGAACAGGTTCAGGTAGCTGAAGAAGCGGTAGTAACCGGGGTCGTCCCACATGTAGCCGACGGAATAGATGTGGATGAGGAATCCGACTCCAGTGACGACCAGCAGCATCACTAAGGAAAGTTGATCGAGGTAGAAGGCGAAGTCGACCGAGAAGTTGCCGGAACGAATCCAATGCGCCAGGTATTCCTGATAGGGAAGTTCCAGAGATGAAAATCGGAATGCCACGCCCAGGGCCCAGGCGAAAGCCGCGCCGGAGAAGAACAGCCCGACAATGGTCACCGCTTGTCGCGAAGATTTCCTTCCGAAAAAGCCGTTGACCGCAGCGCCTGCCAGCGGCAGGATCGGAATCAACCAGAGTTTGAGGTCGGGATTCATAATTTGAGCAAGTTCACCTGGTCGACGTTGAGCGTTTCGCGGGTGCGGTATACGGCGATGATAATGGCCAGGCCGACGGCGGCTTCAGCAGCCGCCACAACCATTACGAAGAAAACAAAAACCTGTCCGGCCAACTGATGCCAGTGCGCCGCGAAGGCAACGAACGATAAGTTCACCCCGTTCAGCATCAGTTCAATGGACATGAAGATAGTGATGATGTTGCGCTTGATGAGGAATCCGCAGACACCGCAGGCAAACAGGAGACCGCTCAGCACGAGATAGTAAGAAATTGGGACCATTTAGTCTTGCACCTTCTTTGCGGGCGTGCCGCCGGGGACCGGTGGCTTGCTGGCCAGGACCACGGCGCCCATGATGGCGATCAGGATCAGGATCGAAGTAACTTCAAACGGCAGCAGGAATTCGTGGAAGAGCAGTTGGCCGATGACATTGGGAGCGCCGGGGAGAGCTCCGACCGCAACGTCTCCGGTACCCGAGTGCTTCAAGACGACCCACGCAATCAGAAGGCTACCCAGCAACATCCCGGGGATGCCGAACAGGATGGCGACGCGGCTGCCTTTGGTTTGTTCTTCCACTCCGGCATTGAGAAGCATGATGACGAAGACGAACAGAACCATAATGGCCCCGGCGTAAACGATGACCTGCACGGCGGCGACAAACTCAGCGCCGAGCAGCATGTATTCGCCCGCGAGGGCGGCCATCACCGCGATCAGCGAGAGAGCGGCATTGATCGGATGCCGCTGGACCAGCAGATTGATGGCGCCTGCGGCGGCTACCGCTCCGAAAGCCAGGAACAGGATTAGATGAATGCTTACCATAATTCTCAGTTGCCAGTTCTCAGTTCTCAGGACCCAAAACGTGCCCTCTCAGTGGCACCGTGTTTCGCAACTGAGAAGCGAGAATTGAGAGCTTCTTTTCTTACCACGCCACTCCGATGGCGGTGGCGATCAAGTTCGCCAGCGCCACGGGGAGCAGGAACTTCCAGCCGAATGCCATTAGCTGGTCATAGCGGAAGCGGGGCAACGTGCCGCGCACCCAGATATACAAAAAGAGAAAACAGAAAACTTTGGCGACGAACCAGAACACGGGAAGAATGGCCTGCAGCACTGGAGGGCCGAAAAGCGGGCCGTTCCAGCCGCCCAGAAACATGAGCGTGGCGAGGCATCCGACGGTGATCATGTTGGCGTATTCCGCCATGAAGAACATGGCGAATTTCATGGCGCTGTATTCGGTGTGGTATCCGGCCAC
Organism: Candidatus Sulfotelmatobacter sp.; assembly: GCA_025928375.1. GTDB lineage: Bacteria > Acidobacteriota > Terriglobia > Terriglobales > Acidobacteriaceae > Sulfotelmatobacter. The sequence goes on along the minus strand of JAICJP010000156.1, from coordinate 4,892 downwards.
GAGTTCGGTTTCGGCCTCCGGCAGATCGAAGGGGATGCGGTTCGTCTCGGCGTAGGCCGCCATCAGGTAGCAGAAGAATCCGATGATTTGGCCGTGAAAGATATTCCAGTTGGGGATGAATCCCCAGAAATGTCCTTGCTGCGCGTGCACGATATCGCGCAGGCTGAAGCTGCCTGCCATGATCAGTACGCCCACCAGCGACAGCCCGAGCGAAATTTCGTAGCTCACCATCTGAGCGCTGGCGCGGAGTCCGCCGAGGAGGGAATATTTGTTGTTCGACGACCAGCCCGCTAGCGCCACGCCATAGACGCCGATCGAGGTCACGCCAAGGATCAGCAGCAGCCCGGTGTTCACGTCGGTCGTGATCTGCAGCGGAATGACATAGCCGCCGATGACCACGTCATTACCGAATGGGATCACGGAGATCGAGGTCAGCGCGAACACAACAGCGATCAGCGGGGCCGCAAGGAACAGCGGCTTGTAGACGTGCGGAGGAGTCAGGTCCTCTTTAAACAGGAATTTCAGGCCGTCGGCCGCGGGCTGCAGCAGGCCGAACGGTCCAACGCGCGTAGGGCCCCAGCGATTCTGCATGTGGCCCACAACTTTGCGCTCGAGCCAAACCGTGTAAGCCACAGAAGTGAGCAGCACAAACAGCACGATGGCCGATTTGATGACCGACACCAGGATGTAAAGACCGATTGGCAACGTGCAGCTTCCTCTCTCGACGCTTCACGACTTCGACAACTACAGCTGAAATGGATCTAGTCTGCCGCGACCTCGGCAGGTTTTATTTCGTGACTTTCAATGACCGAGTGCAACGCATGGGAGTAGCGGCCCAACGTGCCCGAGGTAAACAGGCTGTCGTTGGACGGGTCGATTAATTCAGGCCTATGGGCCAAGCCCGGGCCGCTCTTCTCCAGCGAGGTATGCTCGCTATTGCCCGCAAAAAGATTGGAGCGCGAGATATCGTATCCCGGGACCAGGCGCTGGATTTCGTCGAGAATCGCCATCGGATCTAACGGGCTGAGCTTGGGTTCGAGGCCCTGGTTTTCGAGCCAGACGGCATGACGATCGGCTTCGCCGGATTGCGCGCCGCGAGATTGTCCCATATCAGCGCGAACGCCAGGACCGCCGAAGGGAACCAGTTTGCGAACATCGTGTCCCATGGCATCGGCGATGCGCACGACCATTTCGAAGTCCGGCTTAGTGCCGGAAACTTCTCCTGCTTTCTTCAGCAGCTGTAGGTCGCCGCAAGTATTGGTGAACGTGCCGGTTTTCTCGTACGCATTCGCCGCCGGCAAGACAACATCGGCCATCTGCGCGGTCTCGGTGAGGAACATATCCTGCACCACGACGAAAGCCTTGGAGAAGACGAAGGGATCGATATCCAATCGGGCGACAGGATTTGAGCCGATGACGTACAGAGCCTTCAGCTTATCCGCCTTGGCGGCTTCAACCATGCCGGGAAGATCGAGGCCGGCACTCTGCGGAATTTCGCCCCACTCCTGATGGAATTCGGTGTTGCCGGTGGTTGGGTGGTAGCCGGGAAGCAGATCGGGATAGAGTCCCATGTCGGCAGCGCCGCGAGAGTTGGCGTAATCGCCGAGGCAGACGAATGTCGCGCCGGGAATTGAAGAACCGAAGGTGACCAGGCCTGCTATGTCGTTGCCCCGAATCTCGGAACCGAAAATGATGACGAGGTTCTGCTCGCTGCGCAGTTTGTCGCGGAGAGCGATCCATGCATCCTTGCTGGATCCGAGCGCCTCGGACGCCGCATCGTTGCCGCCCAGGAAAGCGGCCAGCTTGCCTTCTGCTCCTGCTGGAATCTGGGTAAAAGTTGTGGCCTGACGGCGCAGCTTGATGTCCTGCGAGTTGATGACGTGCAGCCTGGCGCGATGCAGACGGACATTGTTGCGAATTTGCCAGGCGAGCAACGGGTGCTGGTTCGTAGGATCGTTGCCGATCAACAGAATCGCCGGCGCGATGAAGACATCGACCATGCTGGCGCTTGCATTGGCTCTGCCGCGAAGGGCAGCGGCGAAAGCAGGGAAATCGGCTGTGCGGTGGTGATCGACGTTGTTTGTCTTCAGCACCGTGCGCGCAAATTTCGAGAGCAGATAGGCTTCTTCGTTGGTAGTGCGGTTGGAGCCGATCACACCAATTGCGGAGCCGCCATCTTTCTCGCGAGCGTCGGCAAATGTCTTCCCAACCAGTTCGAAGGCTTCCTCCCAAGTAGCGGGAGTGAGCTTGCCATTCTTGCGAATCAGAGGCTGCGTAATGCGTTCGTTGCTGCTGGCGAAGTCAAAGGCGTACCGCCCCTTGATGCAGAGGAAGTCGCCATTGGTGCCGCTCTTGTCGCGATTGTCCCCGCGAACAATCTCCATCCCGGTATCGGAGCGGCGCACGCCCAGGGTGGTCTTGCAGCCGTCGCCGCAGTGGGTGCAGATCGTACCGACGTGGTTCATCTCCCAGGGACGCGTCTTGTAGCGGTATGCGCCCGAAGTGAGAGCGCCGACCGGGCAGATGTCAATACACATACCGCACTCTTCGCACTCGAGGTGATCTTCTTTGTTAGGGGCGATGAGCGAGCCGACGCCCCGGTTCTGTACACCCAGAGCCCAGACGTCCATGCCCTCACCGCACACACGCACGCAGCGGTAGCAGAGAATGCAGCGCGGGCGGTCAAAAAAGACGATGGGCGACCACTGCTGCTCGTCTTTGTGATTCTTGGCGTCGATGAATTTCGATTCGGCCGCGCCGTAAGAGAACGTCATGTCCTGCAGTTCGCATTCGCCCCCGGCGTCGCACACCGGACAGTCCAGCGGATGGTTCGCGAGCAGCATTTCGAGCATGGACTTGCGCGCTTGCTTGATCTCCGGACTGTCGGTGGTGACGGTCATGCCTTCGCTGATCACCGTAGTGCAGGCGGTTTGCAGCTTGGGCATCTTCTCGATTTTCACGAGGCACATGCGGCAGGCGCCCTGCAAAGACAGATTGGGGTAGTAGCAGAAGGAGGGCACTTCGATGCCCACGCTCTTGCAGGCTTCAATGAGCAAGGTGCCGGATGGAGCGGTTAACTTCTTGCCGTCGACTGTGAGATTTACATCAGGCATTTTGTAATTTGGTAATCGGGTAATTTTGTAATTTGCTATCGAGCTTTTGCCGTCCTGCGTGACGCAGTGAACAATGCGCTCAGTTCGTGTGCTTCGGCCAACAGCAACTCCAGTTTTGCCAGCGGAACGATCTCACAATCCGACAGCATTTCAAGCCAAAAAACCGCTTCGTCAGCTTCCTCGACAACAACGCCAATCTTTGCCAGCCACTCTGCTCGTGACCTCGAGCGGCATGCCGCTCGATAGTTTGCTGCAACTGCCGTCCCGCAGCGGAGCAACTGTTTTCCTAGTACCTGCGCGTCCGCTTTGTACGGAAGAGAACGGTAGAGCCTGACAATCCGCACAGCGAATGCTTTTGTCCTATCCCGTAACTGTTCCTGTTGTGTCGTCATCAGGTTTTCAAATTACGAAATTACCCGATTACCAAATTACAAAATCTAGTGCGTCAGCACTGGAACTTCCTCGACCGCGCCTTTCTTTTCGTAAGGGCACGGCCGTCCTTCCAGGTGGTCTTCGAATTCTTTTCTGAACTTTTTCACGAAGGCGATGGTCGGCATCGCCGCGGCGTCGCCTAGCGGGCAGAAGGTGCGGCCCAGCATGTTCTCCGCCAGGTACTGCATATTGTCGATATCTTTCATCACGCCACCGCCGGAATGAAAACGGATCAAGGTTTTCTTTAGCCAGTCCGTTCCCTCGCGGCACGGAATGCACCATCCGCAGCTCTCGTGTTGATAAAACTTCATCGTGCGGAGCGCGAATTTCACGATGCATTGCGCGTCGTCCACGATCACCACTCCGCCTGAGCCCAGCATCGAGCCGGCTTTCATCAGGGAGTCGAAATCCATGGCCACGTCAATTTCATCGGCGGTCAGGCAGGGGCACGAAGAACCGCCAGGAACCACCGCTTTCAACTTGCGGCCATTCGGGATCCCGCCGCCCACGTCGTAGATGAGCTTTTTCAGGTTGTAGCCCATCGGCAGTTCGTAGACGCCGGGCTTGGCGATGTTGCCGCTTAGGCAGAACAGGCGCGTGCCCCCGTTCTTCGGCGTGCCCAGCTTGGCGTACCACTCGGCGCCGCCGAGGATAATGTGTGGGACGTTAGCCAGCGTCTCTGCATTGTTGATTACCGTCGGACCGCCCCAGAGCCCCACCACCGCAGGGAATGGGGGACGAATCCGAGGTATACCGCGCTTGCCTTCGAGCGATTCCATTAGGGCGGACTCTTCGCCGACCTCGTAGGCTCCGGCGCCGCCGTGCCAGTACACATCGAAGTCGCGCCCGCTGCCGTAGATGTTCTTGCCCAGAAATCCCTTAGCGTAGGCGTCTTTGATCGCTTTCTGCATGATGTTCGACAAATAGCGATACTCGCCGCGGATGTAGATATATCCGCTCTTCGACCCCACAGCGAGGCCGGCGATCATCACGCCCTCAATTACCGAGTGGGGATCATGCTCGAAGATCAGGCGATCCTTGCAGGTGCCGGGCTCGCTCTCGTCCCCGTTGCAAAGGACGTATTTTGGTTTGGCCGACTGCTTGGGCACGAATGACCACTTCATGCCGGTGGAGAATCCGGCGCCGCCGCGACCGCGCAATCCGGAGTTCTTGACCTCATTGATGATCGCGTCGGGCTCCATGGCAAGCGCCTTCTGCACGGCCTTGTAGCCGTCGAGTTCGAGGTAGCGATTGATATCAGTCGCACCCTGGCCGAAGCGCCGGGAGACGACTCTTACCTCGTCGGGATGGGAGACCAAGTCAGCCATGAAGATTGAGTAATTTTGT
>JAICJP010000452.1 GCA_025928375.1 Candidatus Sulfotelmatobacter sp. | reverse complement strand
GCCTCCCGCACCATGCTGTTCAATATTCACGCCCGCGATTGGGATGAGGAACTCTTAAAGGTTTTCGATGTTCCCCGGTCCGTGCTGCCGCAAGTTCGCTCCTCCAGCGAAATCTATGCTGAGGTGAGTGGCATCGAGGGTCTCAACGGAATTAGCATCGCCGGGATCGCCGGAGATCAGCAAGCCGCTCTCTACGGCCAGCGATGCTACCAATCTGGCATGACCAAAAACACGTACGGCACGGGCTGCTTCATGCTGCAGAATACCGGCACGCGTGCCGTCCCGTCCTCCAATCGCCTGGTGACGACTATCGCATGGACCATTGGCGGCACCACCGAGTACGCGCTGGAAGGCAGTGTTTTCGTCGGAGGCGCGGTGGTCCAATGGCTGCGCGATGGCCTGGGCCTGATTCGCAAGTCAGAAGAAGTGGAGGCGCTTGCAAAATCTGTGCCCGACAACGGAGGAGTTTACTTTGTCCCGGCGTTCGTAGGTTTGGGCGCCCCGCACTGGGACTCCTACGCCCGCGGATCGATCTTCGGCCTGACTCGCGGCTCTACCGCCGGTCACCTCGCCCGCGCCGCCGTCGAAAGTATCGCTTATCAAGTGGCCGATCTGCTCGACGCCATGCAGCGCGATTCCGGCAATCCGGTGCAGGAATTGCGAGTGGATGGTGGCGCCGCCGCCAATGACAGCCTGATGCAGTTCCAGGCTGACATTCTCGGCGTGCCGGTGGTCCGTCCAGCCGTGACCGAGACGACAGCATTGGGAGCAGCCATGCTCGCCGCCCGCGCCGTGGGATTCTGGTCAGCAAGCCAGTCTGACCCCGCCAACAAAGATCGCCGCTTCGAGCCCAACCTCCCTTCGTCGCAGGCCCGAGCTCTACGCGAGCGCTGGGACGAAGCAGTCTCCCGCTCCAAAGCCTGGCAGCCCGGCGCCTAAGATCTCGACGGCGAGCGATCCTCTACTGTTCGTACCAGAACACGGCGCCTTTGGTGATTGCAGGGAGCGTGAATGTGATCGAGTCCCCCTGTTGGACTCCCTTCACAACCTGCGTCTCTCCCAGAAATGGCAGGAAGAATCCGCGCCCCTGCGATTTGGACGTGAGCGTGACCTCCACCCCCGTCTGCGGCGTCTGCACCGGATTCTTGCCCCCTACCAGTCCTGCGAAGTTGGCAAAATAGACATTCACGTGTCCATCCGTCGTCCGCGCGATCGACGTGGCCAGCTGCGGCCCGGCTGTCACCTGTACCGCATCCCCGCCTACGAGAGCCTTCAAGAATGATTGCTCCGCCTCGGGGGATGTGTGTTCGAAGTCCTTTTCCATGCGCGCGTTGTAAGACTTTCCCGCATCGTCAGCAAATCGAACCACGTTGTGCGATTCTCCGACTTCGGTCGTGTCTGTACCGCTGATGATGATCCGCCCTCCGCCTTCCTCAAATTGCTTCAGCCAGTCGTTCTCCGCGGAACTCAGTGCGCGCACATCCGGCAGAACCAGCGTGCGCCCGTGAAACCCTTGCAGCGTGCGCGGCGTGACCACCTGAAACTCGAGATGTTTCTGCATCAGCAGAATCAGAATTCCCCGGTACGAAGGAATGAACTCGTTCGCATAGTAGTTTCGTGTTTCCGGGGAAAAATAAACGCCAATAGGATCAATCGGACTGCGCGGTAGATAGAAAGTCTTCTCATGCCCGCGAATCCAGTCAAAGATCACTTTGCGAGTCGGTAAATCATTCGATCCCGCCATCGAATGCCCGGGCGCATCCCAGAAATTCGCGCCCGCCATGATCTGCGACATGGCCAGATTCTTCATCGCCTCCCGCTTATCCACCGTTTTGTCGCCATCCCAGGAGTAGTTCAGAATCCACGTCGGCTTTCCCTGGGCGAACGCGCGAAACGAATGCATGCCCACCTGATAGCGGAACCAGTCCAGCGGCTTCCGTTCCGACGCCATGTGGCCGCTACTACCGAACTCGTACTCGTGAGCAATCGCATCCACCACTGGATAAAGGCTGTAGACGTCGGCTCCCACCCGCACCGCTTCTTCCTCGATGCCCGGATAGATTTCCGGAATGGTCTTGATCTGCGGGTTCACTGCCTTGGCCGTCTGGTCGATCTCATGCAGAAAATCGGTAAAGGTCTGAATCCGAAAATCGACCCATTTTCGGAACGCTGGATCAGAGAAGTCCCCCACCTTCACATCATGCTTGGCATCGAGCCCCGTCTGCTGTTTGAAAGCTGCCACCGTGTAATCGTCGAAACTGGCCCAGGAATTCTCCCACCCTTCAAAATGAGTCATCCAGTACGGAATGTCGATGTAGATCCCATCAATTCCCGTCTGCGCAATCTGCCGCACCCGCTCCATGTAGATCTTGCGCCACTCCGGCGCGTACGGGCTGACCCACACATCTTCATCCCCCTTCGCAATCCAGAACGCCGTGCCCCCGCCGAAAATTGCCGGCTCCCCGGTAATCTTCCGCTGCAGCCAGTCAGGATGATCCTTGGCCATCGTGTGGGGAACTTGGTCCCCGTGCGCGGTGATGCATTCCGTTCCGGCGATATAGACGAACGCGTGGTTCCCAACCTTGTGCGCCGCCTCCGCCACGTCGTGGATCGCCTTCAGCTTCGCCTCCGGATGCAGGAAACTCTCGTACCGCCCCGGAATATCGTTGTCCACCTCGATCCCGGCAACGTCGCTGGCCTGCGCCTTGTCCACGATCTGTTGCGCATCTCCGCCCTTCAGCCCGTAAGCCCCAATGCGAACGTAGTTGCTCCAGTCCTGCTCGTGCTGCTCAGGAGATGCGGTTAGACAGATCGCGAAGAACAGCAGGCACACGAATGCAACAACGAAGTGTCGTTTCATGATTCCCCTTGATCGAATTTTCCTGGCATGGAGGGACAGCCGCCTCGGCTGTCCCCTCCGCTACACCAAGTTGCGGCCTAGAACTGGAACCGCGCGCCGAACTGCATTCTGCGGAAGTTGTTGGTCGTGGACGTAACCTGTCCCAACGCGCCATCCCCCGACCCTAAATCCGGAAAGGCAAAGCGCTGATGATTGAAGGCATTGAACATTTCTGCCCGCACCTGGAGCAGCTTAGTTTCGCGAATCTT
>JAICJP010000375.1 GCA_025928375.1 Candidatus Sulfotelmatobacter sp. | reverse complement strand
TGGCCTTATAAATTGGCGATTGGACGTAAGTCAAGAATTTTCTGTCGTGTACGAGGAATGAAGCAGTGATTTTTTGAGCCCTACAGATCAAGAAAAATGAAGAAAAATAAATTGGGCTGACTGAGCGGACGGAGTGCCACGGGTTCTGGTATTCGGATGACCAGCAGCGCTTGTCGCAACGCAACCGCGACGCGAGGCCGAGAAAGAGCTAGGCCCGTTTTGCCCACTCGGCATCGAAGCGCGCCCGATCATAAAAAGATTTCTGGGTGCCAACCCCGGTGGTTGACAATGCAGCGTAGAGGTTGGCGCGGCGAACTGCTTCCTTCTCCGCGATGCCTTCGCCGAGGAAAACGGCGAAGCTGCCGATGAAAGCGTCGCCGGCGCCGGTGCTGTCAATGCAATTCACCGGAAACGCCGCGACGTGCTCAGTGGCTTCGCGGCCGGCAAGAAGCGCTCCATTTGCGCCCAGGGTGACGATCACCCGGCGGATGCCGCTCGCGAGCAATTTCGCGGCACAATTCATCGCATCGTCGACGGTCTTCACCGCCGCGCCGGTAATCGTCTCCGCTTCGTGTTCGTTAGGAATGAAGTAGTCGAGTTCGTTGAGCGCTGCCATCTCGACTGCTTGCGCGGGTGCGGGATTGAGAATGCAACGGATCCCATGCTTTCGGGCAAACGCAATGGTGTAATACACCGTCTCAATCGGAATTTCGAACTGCAGCACGATGCAGTCTACAGATTTGAGCATGTCCTCGGCGGCATCGACATCCACCGGCTTGATCGCGTCGTTGGCACCTTTGACTACAAGAATCCGATTTTGCCCGCTCGGCTCCACAAAAATCGGCGCCACCCCGCTGGATATTCCCTGAACTTGCTTTACATAGGTCGCATCGATTCCCTGCTTGCGGAAGTTTTCGATGGTGGCGGGGCCGAACAGATCGCTGCCCACGCGGGCCACCATAAATACATCGGCGCCGCACAGACGAGCGGCTACTGCCTGATTGGCCCCCTTGCCCCCGAAACCGAGATTGAAACTCCGACCGAAGATGGTTTCTCCGGGCTTGGGAAAGCGCTCCGCAAACGTCGTCAGGTCAATGTTTGCGCTGCCGACTACCGCGACGCGAGGACGTTTCGCCATAGGTGCTATGAGTCTCCTTTGAAGAAGGGCGAGTCTATTCAGTGTCGTAGAGCGTGTCAACCGCAGTTCCAGCCGCGCCGGGCAGTAGTCACTGCGCTGTAGTTCGGTCCGCTGGAGTTGTAGTAGGGCGTGCTTGATGAGCGCAACCGCGTCATCGGATGCCGTGTCCGCATCAATGAGCAAGGCGCGCGAAACGCGCGTAAGAACAGCAGAAGTGATGTCGCTTGTAGCCCGCTGGAAAGCGGTGTAGAGTTACACGTTTTCCAACGGAGAGCGCATGTTCACACCGGAAAGTTTCGGCATTGCCCTGGTCATGATGATTACTGCCGCAGTCTGTTGGGGGTCGTGGGCCAACACCTTTAAAGGCGTGAAGAATTACCGGTTTGAACTTTTCTACTGGGATTATGCGATTGGTATTTTTCTGATCTCGCTCATTCTCGCTTTGACCATGGGAAGCAGCGGCCACGACTCTTCCAGTTTTGTAAACAATGTGCAATCTGCCGATAAGTCGAACATCGTCTCGACCCTGATCGGCGGAGCGATCTTCAATCTTGCCAACTTGCTGCTGGTCGCTGCCATCGATATGGCTGGGCTGGCGATTGCATTCCCGGTCTCCATTGGAATTGCTCTTGTCGTAGGCGTGATCTTGAGTTATTCGCTCGAGCAGAAAGGCAATCCACTATTCTTGGGCATTGGCGTGGTGTGCGCGCTGGTTGCGGTCATTCTCGACGGAAAGGCTTACGGCAGCCTGCCGAGTACAAGCCGTAATTTTTCCAGAAAAAGTTTGATCACGTGCGTCGTGTCAGGAGTTCTCATGGGCCTGTGGAACCCATTTATGACGTACGCGATGACGCGCGGCAACTCACTTAGTCCTTACAGCGCGGCGGTGTTTCTCACTCTGGGCGCTTTGCTTTCGTGTTTTATCTGGAATCTGTACTTCATGAAGCATCCGCTGGTGGGAGAACCGGTGGGCTTGGGAGGATTCTTCCGCGGCTCGCCTTCCGGGCATCTGCTGGGGCTCCTGGGTGGCGCGATCTGGGGCACAGGCACTGTGTTCAGTCTCACCGCCGGGAAACTTACGGGACAAGCAATCTCGTATGCCATCGGCCAGTCGGCGCCGATGGTCGCCGCTCTATGGGGAGTCCTGGTGTGGAAAGAATTTGCCGGCTCGGGATCTCGCGCCAAAATTTACCTTGCCCTCATGTTCGTGTTCTACGGGCTAGCCATTCTACTGGTGGCCCGCGCCAACGGATAAATCCGCAATCGCGAGCAGCGAATCACACAGCCCTAGCAAGCTGCGTCTCTACGGTGAATGCGCCTCATTTTTCTTTGATGCGGTTGATGAACAGTTTCAAGAAGCGGTCCGCATCTGACGCCAGGCAAACCCTCGCGTTCGGCTTCAACTCAATCACGCCTTCGATCTCGTAATGATCCCCACGCAGCACGTTGTTTTCATCTGAGCCCATGCGGTTGGCGACGGTTTCACCGCGCGTGAATTCGCCTCGCGTCTCCACATCCACGTGCATGTCTTTCAGCGTTACCAGGGTGGGGTCAATGGCGGTGGCGACCGCGAGCGGGTCGTACATCGCGGCGCCCTGGTATCCGCTCTTCTCGGAGCGCGTCAGATAGAAATCGGCCAATTTCGCGACAAAATCGCTCTCCGGCCCATGCGCCACCTGCAACTGCGCGAGATCCTTGCGGGTCATCAAAGTTCGTTCCCCCACATCGGAGCCGATCATGGTAACCATCCATCCTGCATTGAACACGATCGCGGCAGCTTCGGGATCGTTATAGATGTTGGCCTCCGCAGCTCCGTTCACGTTGCCGCCAGTAATCGATCCGCCCATGATGACGATATTTTTGACCAGCGGCACGATCGACGGATCTTTCGAGACTGCCAGCGCGATGTTGGTCAGAGGACCAACGGGAATGAGCGTGATCTCGTGCGGGTACTTGTGAACGAGTTCGATGATGAGGTCGGGACCGAAACGCGAATCCGCCTTGCATTTGGAGGCAGGCAGTTCCACGCCAGCGAGTCCATTCGGACCATGCCAGTACTGAGCCGTAATCAATTTCTGATTAAGAGGGTGCTGCGCACCGCCAGCTACAACTAGGTCGCAGCGCCCGGCCAGAGACGCGATCTTCAGCGCGTTCTCCAAGCCCTGACGCCCATCCACGTTTCCTGGAACCACGGTGAGCGCCTCGACTTTCAGTTCCGGGGAGTTAAGCGCGAGCAGAATTGCGAACGCATCATCGACGCCGGGATCGGTATCGATGATTACTCTTTGTGATGACTGCGCATCTGCCTGGGCGAAAGGAAACGAGAGCATTGCTAAGAGCACAGTGGACAGCACAGGGCGTCGTTTCACGGGCTTTAGTCCTTTGTTGAATTTCTCGAACGAGGTAATCAGAGCAGCATGCCGGCAATCGAGGCCGACATCAAATTGGCCATCGTCCCCGCAATCATGGCGCGAAAGCCAAGACGCGCCAGTTCGCCCCTTTTATTCGGCGCCAGCGCACCGATGCCGCCGATCTGAATTCCAATCGAACTGAGGTTGGCGAATCCGCACAGGGCGAACGTGGCAATGGTAACCGTACGCGGGTCAAGCAGCGTCTTCTGATCTCCCAACTGGGAGAAAGCGACCAACTCATTCAAGACCATGCGTATGCCGAGGAGATTTCCCACTGCCCCGCAATCGTGCGCCGGAATACCAATGACCCACGCGATCGGCCAGAAGATATACCCAAATACCTGCTCCAGGCTGTGCGGGAAATAGCGGATGTGATTGTGAATTCCACCCATAATTCCATTGGTCAGGGCGATCAAGGCGAGAAAGGAAATCAACATCGCGGCAATGTTGAGCGCGAGGTGCAGACCGTCGGTCGTGCCGCGCGCGATCGCGCCCAGCAGATTTTCTTCCTTCTCTGTTTTTTCCTCTTCGGCGCTCATCACAACTTTGCCGGCGGTTTTCGCCTGCTCGGTTTCGGGCACTAGCATCTTGGCCATCAACAACGTCCCGGGAGCGGTCATGATCACCGCGCTGAGCAAATGCTTGGGATCGATGCCAAATGCGATGTACGCGGCCATAATGCCGCCCGACACATGCGCCATGCCGCTGGTCATTACGGTCATCAACTCCGACCGGGTCAGATCAGGCAGGAACGGCCGGATGGTCAGCGGCGCTTCCGTTTGTCCCATGAAGATGCTGGCGGCAACGTTCAGCGATTCGGCTCCGCTCGCACCCATGACGCGAGTCATCACCCAGGCAAACACGCGGATGATGATTTGCATGATGCCGAAGTGATAGAGCACAGCAAAAAATGCGGCGATAAAAATGACGGTCGGCAGCACGCCGAATGCG
>JAICJP010000390.1 GCA_025928375.1 Candidatus Sulfotelmatobacter sp. | reverse complement strand
GCCTGCGCCGGAGATCGCCGTCCAGCCTGCGCCGCCGTTGACGCTTTTCCAAATACCGCCATCCTGCGCGTCGCCGTAGGAGTCCAGGAACACATACCAGACATACATCTCATTGCGCCCAGGCACGACGCTGATCTCGCCCCGATAAATTGGGCAGCCCCGATTGTTGGAAGTCGACAGCGGCGGGCACGCCGTAGCGCTGAGCACCGCCCCGCCGGGCTGATTGGCGAGCCGAGTCCACGTAACGCCATCCGGTGACGCGTAGAAACCGTGATACCGGATCGCCGCGTAAAACAACCCAGCCGCCGAGTTGTAAACCACCGAGGTCGCCGAGGTGGCATCGGTCGCGCCGCCCGCATCCACCAGCGCGTTATACGTCCAACTCTGCCCGGCATTGACTGACGTGTACAGCCCGCGCTTGGTATTTGCGATAACGGCTCCATCAATCAAACCCTCAGAACTCGCGGCCATTGCGGATACGACCACGTTGGTCTGGCCCTTGAATGCTATGCGTGTTCCGCCCAACCCATTGAACGAAAGTGCACCGTTGTTGGCCGTGGAAACCAGAGTCCAGGTGCTACCCGCATCGGTAGATCGCAAGATCCCCAGGCCGAAATAAGAATCTGCCGAATTGTTCGCTTCCCCGGTGGCCGCAAGGATCACGGATTTTGTTGCGTCCGGGATTTGCTGTTCCTGGATAGCGATGGCGCCAATCGAGAGCGTCGCCTGATTGTCCGTCAGCGGCGTCCATGCAACATTATTCGCGACGCTATAAACGGCGTTGCTTGATTTCCAAACGCCTCCCTGAGCGGCCCCGATGTAAACCGTGTTGCCCGTCGGGTCCGCCGGATCGATTGCGACAGCAGTAACGCGTCCCGCGACCTGGCGGTAGTCCTGCATGCCGCTCCCGCTGGCGTCAGAGGCCAGAGGCACGGGCCCCAGCGGGATCCAGGATCCTGCGCCCAACAGCGCAGGGTTCGAACCGGCCAAACGGGGAGCCGCCGACGGCGCTCGCATCTTCATCTTGGCTTGATAGGCGCGGTGCCTCAGTTCTGCCGAAGAAAGCCCTGGCAGTATTCGCCCACGAGCGAACCACTCGCTGCGCTCTTTGCCATAGTCGCGGTCCGCATCACCAGTCGGGGCTCCGGGCACACTCTGATTATTGCCCTGCGATTGCGCCAGAAGAACACCAGGAAAGATAAGCGCGAGCAAGAGGGACGCAAAGCCTCGTATGACGGTCACTGCACAGTATGAAAACTAGGACCCACCGAAGCAAGCAAAACCGCGCCGTTTGCGCGAGTGTGATCCAATTCGGGAATAATGGAAAAACGCCTCCGCTGCGCGAGAAAGTACAATGAGCTGATGTCAGCAATCGAAAGGATTGGGAGGAGAGCAATCTCGCTTTGGATGGCATCGGTTGGCGCGCTGCTAGCTAGCATCCTCGCTCTCACTATTCCCTGCGCGGCGCGTCCCGCGTCAGTCGAACTGTCCGTGGCTGCCGCCGCCGATCTAAGCTCCGCGCTAAAGCAACTCGCAGCCAACTATGAACGAAGAACGGGCGTTCATCTGAAACTCTCGTTCGGGTCCTCGGGAATGCTTACGCAGGAACTGCAGAACGGCGCCTCATTTGACGTATTTTTCTCCGCCGACATGGATTATCCCCGGCAACTAGCCGCCGCAGGATTAGCCGAGGGCGATACTCTTACGCAGTACGCTCGCGGCAAACTGGTTTTGTGGACGCCATCCGATTCGCACCTCGATCTCCAGCGCGACGGAATGAACGTTCTGCTCGATCCCTCGGTAAAGAAGATCGCGATCGCCAATCCCCAACACGCTCCCTACGGGCGCGCCGCCATGGCCGCTTTGAAACACTCGGGATTGTACGACCACATCAAGGATCGGCTGGTCATGGGAGAAAACGTGGCACAAGCCGCGCAGTTCGTGGAGTCGGGCAACGCGCAGGCAGGATTCGTGGCGCTCGCCCACGCCCGCGCACTTGAGATGTCGGGCAAAGGCAAATATTGGAAAATCCCCGCCGACGACTATCCTCCCCTGGACCAAGGGGCCATTATCCTGACTCACTCGCAGCATAAGCAGCAAGCAGCAGACTTCCTGAAGTATCTCGGATCCGCTGAAGCATCGGAATTGCTGCAGAAATACGGCTTCACGAAGTGACAGCAGAAGTCGGGGTGTTCCAGGTCTCGCCGAAGTTGCGAGACCTGGGAACCAGGGAATCCGATCAAAGATTCGATTACCTACGATGCACGAACAAGGGCGAAGCGGACGTGCTGCCGCTTCAGATCCCCGAGCGCTACCGGCGCGCTCCGCGCAAAGTAATTGCGGTAGAAAGCAGTTCCGCCTTCAGACCGGCGCCATTCAGGCGAGACGCAACAGCTTTGCGGGCCTTTGCCGCAGAACTCCGCGGATCGAGAAAGACCAGCACCGACGGCCCCGCCCCACTCAGCGCCGCCCCCAAAATCCCATCTTTGCCTTTCAACTCCTGAAGGCATGGCAGCAGAGGACACAAAGCTGCGCGGTATGGCTGGTGAATGCGATCTTCCAGCGCCACGCTCAGCAGCTCGGGGCGCCCTTGCGCAAACGCCGATAAGAGGAGCATGGAGTTCTGAATGTTGACGACGACATCCGCCCGCGAGTACTGCTTGGGAAGAACAGAGCGGGCCGCTTCAGTTGAGAGGCTCTGCTCCGGGATCGCCAGCAGCAGAGGCCACTTCCCTTTTGGCCGCACGGACACGACTTGTGCCTCGGCTTCTCCCGACATGCGCGCCACTGTAAGGCCGCCCATCCAACAGGCGGACGCGTTGTCGGGATGATGTTCGCGGCGGGATGCCTCACCGATAATCTGCGCGTCAGTCCAGCGTAAGCGCCCGACGTGTACCGCGAGGGTGATCCCCGCCAGTCTGGCGGCAGCAGAAGAACCACAACCTTTTCCAATAGGGATGTCGTTCGCGATGCGAAGCGACAGGGGCACGATCTTTCGTCCTCCTGCTTGCATCACTTCGCGGTACGTGTTGAGAATCAGGTGATCTTCGACATGGCCGCAAATCCCGGAATCACGTCCCGTCGCCGCGATTGAGAATTCCCCGGCTTCCGTCGCCTCGATCTTGATATAAAAATCCATCGCCAGCGCCGCAGCATCGAAGGCCGGCCCCAGGTTGGCTGAGGTAGCGGGCAGAGACAGGCGCAGGCGCTTTGATTTCTTCTTGCTAGGCATGCTTCCGTTCAGGACTTTTCGGCTTGCTCCAGGGTGCGAATCACCGCATCCAGTGTGGCATCAAGGACGAGTGGGGGATGTCGCAAGGCATCCACCTCAGGACTTATGCCTGCACCCGCACCTCCCTTAAACATGTCCCCGCGATGAAAATCGATGGTGAAATCGGGATCTTTCAGCAGGTTCCCGGTCAGCACCAGCACGACCGTTTCGTCTTGCTTCACAAACCCCTGCTGGATGAGCTTCTTCAATCCCGCAAGCGTCACTGCAGACGCAGGTTCGCATCCAATCCCCTCTGCCCCGATCTCCGCTTTGGCTTGCGCGATTTCCATTTCGCTGACTTGCTCGCAGGCACCCCTCGTCGCCTCCAGCACATGGGCCGCCTTCTTCCACGATGCCGGGTTGCCGATGCGGATCGCCGTCGCTCGCGTTTCCGCGGCCACGCTGACCAGCCGCTTGCCTGCCGCTTCTCGCAAAGTTCGCACCAGCGCGTTTGCGCCTTCGGCCTGGATCACTGAGAGCTTCGGCAGTCTGGAGATCAGGCCTAAGTCGCGCATCTCGACCAGCGCTTTGCCAATCGCAGAACTATTTCCCAAATTTCCGCCAGGAACAATGATGTGGTCCGGTGGATTCCAATTGAGTTGTTCCAGCAACTCGATCGCGAGCGTCTTCTGGCCTTCCAGGCGAAATGGATTGATGGAGTTCAGCTGATACACCGGCGCACGCAAGACCAGTTGCTGCAAGAGTCGCAGGCAACCGTCGAAATCAGTCCGCAACTGGCAAGTCACGGCTCCATAGTCGAGCGCCTGCGAGAGCTTGCTCCACGAAATCTTTCCTTCCGGAACCAGCACCAGGCTGCGCAGGCCGCCCCGGGCGGCATACGCTGCCATCGACGCTGAGGTGTTGCCGGTGGATGCACAAGCGACCCAGCGAAACCCCGCTCGGCGCGCGAACGTGGCCGCGACCGTCATCCCGGCATCCTTGAAGGATCCCGTCGGATTCATTCCCTGGTGTTTG
>JAICJP010000323.1 GCA_025928375.1 Candidatus Sulfotelmatobacter sp. | reverse complement strand
TCCGAGGCGTAAACAGTCCGGCGGTGCCGGACATCAGGAAGAGCAAAACTCCCAGCGTCACACTGGCCACGATGACCGTGATCCCAACCTTGAGTTGAGACCACTTGAGCTGCTTCTGGCTAGGCAAGTGATTTCCTCATAACGCCGGGTTTAATCGGGATACACCGGTTGGGGCAACTGCGGGAAGTGCACCGGTTCTCACCAACGCCCTTGCTGAATGATAACAAAACCAATGCCAGCCGCTAGGCAGCTTTCATGGGCAGGCAACGCACGAAAGCGAGCGCCAGCAGGTATGCCGCAGCTCCGCAGGCCAGGGTGATGGTGAGTCCGAATTGAATCGCGATGACCATGGCCAGCACCGATCCCAAAACACTGGCGGCAGCGTTCATTGCCCAGGCCCACTCCACGGCATTGTCTGAGGGTTCGGAAGATTTCTTACTGGCCGCAGCGGCCAGTGCGCGAAGTCCGGTGGGAAAAGGCATGCCCATGACAAATCCCAAGGGAACGAGGAGGACAGCGCTGATGATCAGGCGGAAGCCGAAGGCGAGGCCAACCAGCGCAGCTAGCCGGCTGGGGAGGAATACAACGTCGGCGAGGAGAGCTACTACTACGAGTAGCAAGGGAAGCCAAGCCATGTCGGCCCGCGGTAGCCAGAGCCGCGAGTACAGGCTGCCTGCGCCGCTGGAGAGCATCAGCAGGAAGATGACGACAGTTAAGGCATACGTCGGGTGTCCCAGGAACAGCACGAAGCGCTGAATGAAAGCGATCTCTACCAGAATGTAGCCCAGCCCGACCGCGACGAAATAAAACAAAGCAAGCGGAGAGGACCGCGCCCGCCTTCGCTGCAGCAGCAGGGGCAGAATCAAGAAGAGCAACACCGCCATGGCGGAAATCACCAGGACGAGCAGCAGAACCAGCACTCCCAGATTCACTTTCCAGTCGATCCCGTGATGCAGTCCCAGATCGTTGAGAATCCGATCCAGCTTCAGAGTAAAGAAGAAGAACGGCGCATTGTCAGTCACGGGGGAGACGTTGTACTCGTACCCACGGGCAAAGCGGTAAGGATCATTGCTTGCCAGCAGATCGGAAAAGGGATTGGTCTCGGGATTGGAGGGCGAGTACAGAAGGTGCAGAGTTGGATAGTTCGCCAAGTGCGCGCCAACCGCAGCTTCCTCCTGAGGAGTGAAGCTGGTCTTCTTGGCCAGGACCAGGACAGGAATGCCATCCTCGTTTAGTGGTCCTTGTGCGGCGACAATGAAATTGCGCGCTGGATTCGCAACGCCGAGCCGGTGCAGCGCTTCCATCGCTACGGAAACCACGCGCAGAGCCTCCCGCGGCTGGCGGAATTCCCAACGGGTGATCGCGATCATCCCATCTGGTTTGAGGTGATTGAAATATTCCTCGAAGGCTTCGACCGTATACAGATTGTTTTCGCTGAGTGCGAATGCGCCGGCGGCGGTTGACGCCCAGGTATCCACCAGGGTCATCTGCACGACATCGAAAGTTTGCGGAGTAGCGCGCAAATAAGATCGGCCATCCGTGACGTGTATGTGCACATCAGGACGCTGGTAGAGATGCTGCGCGTAATCGGCGTACCGACCTCGCATGATCGTGGTGGCGATAATGGGATTGATTTCTATTCCCGTGACACTGGGACTACCGTTGGCCACTGCGCGGAGCACGTCGACGCCCCCGCCGGGCCCGATGATGGCAAATTCTCCATGCTGACGGAGAACGTTGGCCAATGCTGGCGGCGCCGACATGAGTGCTCGCTCCCAACCTGTTCCATGCCAGCGGGACAAGTCCGCGTTCATGATGTAAGTGGAGGCGTCAGCATCGATGACGATGACCTTGGCTTGTCCCTGGTTGTCGACTTCCACGCGCGAGAGCGCGTTCCAACGGGCAAATTCCACCCAGGCGGGATCGCGAAACTTACCTTTGGCATAGACGACATCGATGAGGCGTCCGGAATAATTCGCCGCCGTGAGCAGAACGAGTGCGGCGGCGACGAGCGCGGCTTGTTTGCGGGCGCGCCGAGTATCCGCCCACAGCATGCCCGCTCCGGCCAACGCGATCCCGGCAACAAGGATGGCATTCGGTCCCCCTAACCAGTTCAGGAGCGGCACAATGGCCAGGCAGGCAAGTGCACCGCCACACAAGTCAGCGCCATAGAGCCTGGGGATTCGCCGGGTCTCGCGCGCGAAGATCACTGAGAACAGCAACCCGGTTACGAAAAACGGAATCGCGGCGGCGAGATAAAGCACGCTAAGGCGAAAGAAATTCTTTGCAGCGACATCCAGAGCAACCGGGACACGCAACACGATTTCCAGTACGGCGACAATCAAAATCGAATTGACCGTGCACAGCCGCGAGGCCAGGGTGCGCGTGTCGATTTTGACTAGTTGCTGCTTCAGCAGGTACGCAAAAACACCTCCGGCGCCGAGTCCCAGCAAAGCAATGGAAATTGCCAGGAAGGCGAAGTGATAAAACAGGACAACTGAAAATAGCCGGGTCAATCCCAATTCGAGCAACAGAGCTGCAAAGCTGGTCAGCCCAAGACCGGCCATCAATGTGGTATCTGAAATTTCAGTTTTGGATTGCGTCGTCAGGTGGGGATCAGCAATGGCGGGCATAAGTCTTCGAGTGCGCCAGTCTAGCAGATGAAATCGCAGATTGCGGACAGGAGCATGCCGCTACAAGAAATCGAAATCAGCTTTCGAGAATGATCTCGGCCATGGCTTGCTCTTTCGTATGGGTGATCGATAAAGCCGCATTCTTCACCCCAAGCCGGGCCGCGAATTCTCCGGCTTTCCCGTGGAAATGAATGCTTGGCCTGCCGCCGGGCATGCGTATCACCTCGCAGTCTACCCAGCGCACACCGTGGTTCCACCCGGTGCCGAGAGCTTTCATCGCCGCTTCTTTGGCTGCGAATCGCGCGGCATACCGCTCCATCCGGTTGGCTTTGCTGTCGCAGTAGCGCTGTTCCCCCGGGGTAAAGATGCGGTCCAGAAATCGAGCCCCGAAGCGCTCGATGGAGTGCCGGATGCGTGGAACCTCTGCGATGTCGATGCCGGTGCCGACGATCATGTGAAGACTGAATCTTACAGCAGGCGATCCCCACGATAGATCAACTGCCCCTCCAGCATGCGCGCCTCAGCAGTGAGCTTGTGTGCTCTGGGTGGGCCCTCGGCGTCAATGTGCAAGACTTCGTGCCCGTGCGCCACGAGCCAGTCCGACAGCAGCATGCGATGGCAGCGAAAATAAACCCGCTCGGCGCACATGTAGCAGGTGCGGGATTGTTCCGCGAGGGCGATCAACTCCCGAGCGGCATCCTCGAACTGCGGCGTGAGCATGTAGTCGGCGTAATTACGGAAGCTCTGGTTGCGCAGCGCGAGATGCGGGGATTCGTCCAACACCTTCTTGCGATATCCACCCAAGGGCTTCATCCAAACATAACGAATTCCGGCGGCAGGCAAGCTCACTTCCAGCGAATCTCGATTGAAGTACGGCAGGCGGCGCGACATGGGGAACGCGCGGATATCTGCGAGCGATCGGATCTGGTGAGCCTGCAAAGTGGCGATCAGGTCCTCCAGAGTGCGGGTGGAATGGCCGATGGTATAGAGCGTTGCCAAAAGATGAAAGATCCCGCTTCATCAGATGCTCTGAATCGCGTCTGCGATGGCGCGGTCCTGTTCGGGGAAGACGGTGCGCAGATCCAGCAGCACGCGGCCATCTTCCACACGGGCCACGATGGGAGGATCACAACGGCGCAGGCGAGCGGAGAGCCAGTCCGCTGCTGAACCGGGTAGCGCCAAAGCGATCAATCGAGTCGGCAGCACGGCGGAAGGCGCCGCGCCTCCTCCCACGACGGATTCACCATCGACCATTTCCAGCTCCCACTTGGTCGCGGTGGGGCGCAGCTCTTGAACCAGGGCCTCGGCGCGAGCGGCAATCTCCTGCTTGGTGAGGCGCATCATGCGCAGAGCAGGAATGGCGGCGTGATCGTGCTTGATGTAGGCGAGAAGGGTTGCCGCCAACGCGGCGTAGGTGAGCTTGTCTACGCGCAAGGCACGAAATAAGGAGTTCTTTCGCATGCGCGCAATCAAGTCTGCTCGTCCACTGAGTAATCCTGCCTGCGGGCCCCCCAGCAGCTTGTCTCCGCTGTAGGTCACCACATCCACTTCAGCGTGGAGGCTATCAAGAACGTTCGGTTCGCCGCTGATTCCGAAAGTCCGCAAATCAACAATTGAGCCACTACCCAAGTCTTCCAGCAGCGGGATATTTTTAGTGCGGGCGAGTTTTGCCAGGTCGGCGAGGGCGGGTCGCTCGGTGAATCCAGTGATCTCGAAGTTGGATCGATGCACGCGCAGCAGCGCGCGGGTGCGCTCGTTGATGGCGTTTTCATAGTCGGTAACGCGGGTACGATTCGTCGTCCCCACTTCCCGGAGCCTGGCGCAGGATTTGGCCATAACATCGGGGATGCGGAAGGATCCGCCGATCTCGACCAGTTCGCCACGAGAGACAATCACCTCGCCGTCTTCGGCCAGGGTATTGAGCGCGAGCAGCACTGCGGCAGCATTGTTATTTACGACTATGGTCGAGATTGCCTTTGAGTCGTCCTGCGGCAGTGCCCCCGTATCCGCGAGCAACTTTCGAAAGAGCCGATCCACGTGAACGTCGCGCTTGCCACGCTCGCCGCTTTCAACGTCAAACTCGAGATTGGAGTAACCGGCCGCCGTTTCGGCAATATGCTGCAGTGCAGGTCCGGCAAGGGGAGCACGCCCGAGATTGGTGTGGAGAATCACTCCGGTGGCATTGATGACAGTGCGCAGGGAGTAGGACAAGGACTGGGCCACTTGCTTTTCGATCGCTCTGCCTAAGCCTTGCAATGCGATGTGAACAGAAGAGCTATCCAGCGGGCCAGACCTTATCTCCTCCCGCAGGCGTGCAAGAACGGCCCGGGCAGCGTCGGTGACCGCACTTGCGCCATGGGCTTCGACCAAGGGGGCAGAAGCTCGCACCACCTCATCCACGGATGGGAGTTCGCGAAATAGCTGCGATTTCTCCACGCTGTTCATAATTCGCAATCGCCCGCTCTGTTGCTTGCAAAGCTTAAAGCGTGTGCAAGTAAACCAGTAGGTCCTGCAGTTCCTGTGCGTTCAGTTTCTGGCTGTATCCGGGCATTTCGTTGCGCCCGAGCCGAATGATATCGCTCACCCGCTCATCATTTGCGGGCAGGCCGCTCAAGGGAAGGTACTTTCGCTGTAACATTCCTTTGAGCCCGGGGCCTTTCTTGCCACGGGTCGAGTAGGGCTCGTGACAGCGCGCACACTCCGCATCGAAGATTTTGCGCCCGGCCG
>JAICJP010000159.1 GCA_025928375.1 Candidatus Sulfotelmatobacter sp. | reverse complement strand
GCTCTGGCTTGCAAGGCGGACGACATTGATCACGTCCTGTTCCGATTCCGCTCCGCTGATCACATACTGCCGGATGGATCCCGCCGGATGCGAACGCTTCAGTTCCGCAATCACCCGAAAAGTGTCCAGCAGTTCCTTGCTATCCGGGGACTCCGCCTCGTCATCGAGCGCCGGCCCGAGTTGCTGAACCACCTGTGTATGCACGCGGGCATGTTGACGCACGTCCAGGGTGTAAAGATGAAATCCGAATTTGCGAAGCTTGCGCAACAGGGAAGCGAGGTACACGTGCGCCAGGCGTTCCCCGCGATGTGATAACAGACTTTTCTGCAGCAATAGCAAATCGTGCTCGAATTCGCCAGCGTTGCCGTATGCAGCGGCCTTGTCGACAGAGTCGCGAGTCTTCTGCAGCTTATGAAATATGTACGAGAGGAACCGGCGGTAGCTCTCAACGCGATTCTCCGGCCCCCATGCAAGGTGCACTCCGGGAATGGTCTGCTCGTAGTGCTGCAGGCGACGCAGGACGTCCCCGGAGATTCCAGCCTGGCGTAGCGAAGAACTGAGACGGCTGCTCAGCGCCTCCACGTCATGAAGGTATTCAGTGAGGATAACGGTGCGGGCCATGTCGAGCGCATCGCGGATGCAACCCGGCTTCACCAGCGGATTGCCGTCCCGATCGCCGCCAATCCATGAGCCGAATTGGATCACGTTAGGGACAGTAAATTCGTGCAGAGTGATTCCGTACACGTCGCGAAATGATGCGACAATTTCGCTGTAAATCCTGGGCAGCGAATCGAACAGAGACAGCCGGAAGTAACGCAGGCCCATGCGGATTTCATCGCTGACGGTAGGCTTCGCGAGGCGCACTTCGTCGGTTTGCCATAGAGACGTGACTTCCGCGTGAATCTGGTTCTCAGACTCCTCAGCGTCTTCGTCGGTGAGGGGAAGGTGATCGAGAGCCTCGAGTTGCTGGGCGATGCGACGCCGTTTCAATAGGACCGTTTGGCGCGCCACTTCGGTGGGATGTGCCGTGAACACCGGGGTGACCTGGATCTGCTCAAGCGCGGAGAGGGCGCTCTGGGCAGAGAGGCCGGCGTTTTTCATGCGCAGCAGCGTGCCGCGAAAAGATCCGGGCAGCGCGGCAGTCTCGCCATCCAATTTGCCTGCGCGACGGCGGCGCTTGCGATGGTTCGTCTCCGCCAGGTTCGTCAGTTCGAAGTAAATAGCGAAAGCTTTGGTCACCCGGTAGGCGGTGGGCAAATCCATCTGGGCGACGATCTGCTGCGCTTGCTGCATCTGTTCCGAAGAACCGGCTTGCTCCGGGCTGCGGCGCACGGTCTCCCGATGTTCAATCAACAGCCGGCGTAGCTCTTCGACGGAGTCGAACAATTCCTGTCCGGCCTGCTCGACCAGGGTTTGCCCCAATATGGCCCCCAACGAGCGCACGTCGCGGCGCAAAGGATGATCTTTAGTCGCATCGTCCGATCGCGCCGTGAGTTCGGCTAGCCGGGCTTGCTGATCGTCCGCTTTCCACAGCGCTTTGGATTTGCTCGCCATTTTAGAGAGAAGGACAGAATAAATGACGGGGCAGGGAAGCTGCCAATGAGCAGCGGGAATATCGCAAGCTCGCCGCTTACTGCGATCTGTTCGGAAGTGAAGCTCAGATCTTGAGGAAGAGCTTCCGGCGATACATCCAGAACAGGATCCACCAAAAGATCAGCATGATTAACAAACCGTGCAGCACAGGCTGGAAGGTCGGTCCTGCCAGGAGTGCGATTGCATGTCCAAAGTGGCGAGTCAAAGCATTGCCGAAGAAATCGCTCATGGTCCAGCTCATAACGTATATCGCAATGGAGTTCATTCCGACCACAACCAGAGGAAACGCCCAGCGCTGCCAGCCTTTCCACTCCATGAGCGCGTAAAGCCCGGCCACAATCAGCAGTATCCATCCTCCGCTATAGAGGGTGTAGGACGAGGTCCACACCCGCTTCACGATGGGGCAGATTCCTGCCCACTGAAAGGCGAGACCAGCGAATAACAAAGCTACTCCCGCAATGGCGAGCCCACGCACTTTTTGTTCATTTGAGCCTGGCGCTTTGAGCCATTCTCCCGTGAGGAGTCCGAGAATCATGGTCGCCAGTGTTGGAATGAAACTTAAGGTAGACCATCCGCCTGCGTTGAAGACGAAAGGATGCTCTCGCGGAAACAGGTTGAGAAACCATTTATCGAATGCCCAGGAGAGATTGGAATTCTTGTTCCAATGGGAGAGAAAGCCGGTGTAGTTGTGATCCCAGTTTTGCGGAACGCCGACGGCGGGGTAATCGAAGTGGGCGCCTGGCGCGGGATAGAGAGCGAAAGCCGCCCAAAAGCAAATCAGGATCAACACGAACGCGATCACTTGCGTTCGCACGCGCGTAAAGCCAAGCAGGAAGAGGAATACGTACCCCAACCCGATCTGGGTGAGCGTGTCCTCGAATGTGAAGTAGGTCTGACGCGACGAGAGCGATCGCAGGAAGATGCCGAGGAAGATCAAGATGAAGGCGCGGCGGATCGCGTGTCCAAGCATCTGTCCGAGGGTTTCACCCTTCATCTTTCGGGCCGCGATCGAAAACGGCAGTGCCGCGCCAACCAGGAAAGAGAAGGCGGGCTGAATGAGATCGTGCAGAGAGCAACCCTGCCATTCCACGTGCTCGGTGTTGTAGGCGATGAGCGCCCAGATTGCGCTATGCGGGAAGGAGCGCGCCACTTCGGGCAGACGCGTGCGTTCGTTCAGCATCAACACCATGACCAGCCCACGAAATGCATCCAGCGAAACAATTCGGGTCAAGCGCTTTGGGGGTGCAGTCGCCTCTGCGACAGGTGTTTCCGAACGCGGGCTTTCAAGTTCTACGCTTTGAGCCATGAGAACTCCTCAGTACACGCTAAACCTGAACGGCGAAACCCCCAGAATCCGGGCGCACGTTCCACTTCCCGCGAGTAAAATCCGGAAACTTTTGCGGAGCGCCACTTTGTGCCACGGAAGCCTCACTCAACGGAGTCGGCGCACTCCACGCGGCAGCATCGTAGACGTCAATGTCAGGCGGGAGACCCCGTTTCAGGCAGTCCATCAGGCGGTAATTCATGATGTAGTCCATTCCGCCATGTCCGCCCATTTTACGTGCCATTTCTCCGGTGCTTTTCCAGAGCGGGTGCTGATACTTTTCGCGAAAGGCGTCAAGGTTCTGCCACTCCTCTTTCTCCTGACCATCCACAAAAATACGGGCGGGATAATCAGCGAAAGCGCCCTTGGTCCCGATAATCGTGTTCACACGGCTGTAAGGCCGCGGGTTGACCACGTCGTGCTGAACAAGAATGGTGCGGCCCTTCACCGTCTTAATGATGCTCGTATTCATATCCCCGCAAACATATTTTTCCGCGCGTTTGGCATCGCCCTCGGGGAAGTTGGCTTTGACGTATTCGGTCAGCGACGCTTCGGGTGAACTCACCGAGACCATGTAATCAAACCGGTCGCCGCGATGAATGTCCATATAATGCGCGACCGGGCCCAACCCGTGCGTGGGATACAGGTTACCGTTGCGTTTCATGTGCGGAACCCGGCGCCACAGGCCTTCGCCCTCATTCGAGGTCAGAATTTTTCGCAGGTCGTGAAGATAGGCGCCCTCGCCATGCGTGATGGTACCAAAGAGTCCATCGCGGATCATGTTGAGGACCATCATTTCGGTCTCGCCATAGCAGCAGTTCTCCAGGATGATGCAGTGCTTGCGAGTGGATTCGGAAGTATTCACAACATCCCAGCACTCCTGCAACGTGGTGCAAGCAGGCACTTCGACCGCAGCATGCTTGGCATTCTTCATGGCGTCCAGAGCCATGGGCACATGCCAATTCCAGGGTGTGGCGATGTAAACGATGTCGAGATCGAGTTGATTCAGGTTCTTGAAATCGGAATCGCCCTTGCTGAAGCCCGTGGGCTGCGGTTGTCCCGCATCGGTGACGGCCTTCTGGGCCCGCGCCACTTTTTCTGGAACCAGGTCGCAGATTGCCTTGATCTCTACTTTGTCTACCCCCAGCAGGTCCTTCAGCAGGCTGGTCCCGCGTCCGCCAACCCCAATGATTCCCAGACGTACTTGATCTAGGGCTTGAAAGGGGACGCCGATCATAGTTGCGCCGGCATTTTTCGAGGTAGCTGCAAGAAGGTCGGCTGAAAGAATCTCGTTGGCGATCACCAGGCCGGAGCCGGCGAGCGCGCCGCGCTTCATGAATGTTCGTCGTGTGATTTCTGCGGATTTCTCTTCTGTGGACATGGGAAGCCTCGCGCTGCAATGGGCCAGCCGGCCATTTTACAGGGAACCGGCCTTGACCATGCGGACGCTGAGCAACAAATCTACGTGCGTACCGCGCGGGCTGTAAAGGCGACTTTTTTGGCAGTGCCGAACTGCTAGCCGATGCTGTGCAACATCTTGAGCGAGTTCGGGAACAGGCTCGATTGCCGCACTGTTTCATTCCTGTTGATGAAAGGTGAATTTCACCCGATTACGGAGCTGCTTTTCTCTTGGGCACATGCCGCAAGCTGCGGCCTTCGATCAGGCTGTAGAGATCTTCCGCGAGGTTGGTGGTGTGATCGCCGGCGCGCTCCAGAGCCTGCGCCATCAGCAGAATCTCGAAGCCGGAGGTGTCGCCTTGAGGCACTGTCTCGGCCAGATGTTTCTGGAACAATCCGTGACAGATGCGATCGATGTCTTTATCCATCTGCAAGACCTTGCGGGCGCAGTTCAGATCGAGGTTGGAAAACCCTTGATGGATCAGATCCAGCATCTCGCGCAGAACGGACGACATCTCCACCAGTTGCCGGGTATCGGACGCGGGAATCTTGGACGTTCGCGCCTGAAAACGAAGGGCGACACTCATCAGCAAGTCTCCGATGCGCTCCAGATCGGTGGTTGATTTCAGGCTAGAAAGCAATTGGCGGGCGCGCGCTTCGTTAACCCGGGTGATCGCTTCCGGCATGCGCTCGTCGATCTGGCGCTCAAGCAGGTCGAGTTCTTTTTCGCAATCCTTGATGGCCAGGAACGCCATGCGCGACGAAGTGGTCAGCAGGTCGCGAAGGTTGAAGGCGGCATCGCGCGCGATCAGGCAAGCCTTCAGCGCAAGGCGAACCAGATCGTCGGGTGCGAGACTGGCCCGGCGCGAGGCCCGAACCGGGCGCGGATTGCTTTGCTCTTCTTCCGATTCGCTGTTTTGAGGCGCGGGTGCTTTGCGAGGCATAAGAGTTTTTGGGCCGCGAGCGGCAGTAGACCAGTCTATCTCTGGAATGTAAAAGGATCGTTACAACGTTGTCATGCCAGGACGCCGCTCGGTACCATGGATTCCAACTATTCTGTGGTTGGAGATGGACTCGTGAATGTTGATTATTTGCGCCGGCAGTTTGTGTATGAGGGATGGGCGAACCGCGAAGTGCTGAAGGCAATCAGGGCGGCGGGGAACGGAGATAAGCGCTCTTTGCAGCTGATGGCGCACATCCTGGCCGCCGGGCGGGTGTGGCTGGAACGCTTAAGACAGATCCCACAGAGTGTTCCCGTATGGCCGCAGTCCGACCTGGCAGGCTGTGAGGTCGAGGCGAAGCAACTGGAAAGCCAATGGCTGGAGTACCTGAAAAGCGCCGTGGAGCTTTCCCAAGCCGTCACCTATAAGAACACCAAAGGGGAGTCTTGGAGCAGCAGCATCGGAGATGTTCTGACCCATGTCCTGATGCACTCTGCCTACCATCGCGGACAGATCGCCAGCCATATGCGGGAACAAGGACACACGCCGGCGTACACGGATTTCATTCACGCGGTTCGGCAGGGGCACGTTGCGTGACTGTTGGCCGGCCTCAGCGCGTTGCGCCTTCAGGTGCCCGAACCGCCAACACAGGGGACACAGAGGAACACAGAGGGCTTAAATGACTCAGTCAGCGTTTTGATCCCGTGCTCTACCATAGTTCCCGTAGAGGACGTAATATCTCAACGATGAAAAAACTGTTTCTCGCTTGTCTCCCGGTGTGCTGCGCCCTGGCCTTGTTGGCCGCCGAACCGAAAATTCCTCCCATGCCCGACGCCGTTACCGGCAATGCCGTCGCATCGCTGCGGAACGGGATCGAGGTTTACTCCATGATGGGGCTCGGCACGAAGAAGACCTGGGACGCGGTCACAAACCGCATGTTCATGCTGAAGCTGTCTTCGGGTAAGTGGATCGAAGGGAAGCCGGTGCCAGGTGTCGCGGGACGCCTCGGAGCCTCCGCAGTGGGCGCAAAGGGCCAGATCTTCGTTTTCGGCGGATATGTGGTGGACGGTCAGGGGAATGAAATCACGGTGGGTGATGTGAACTCCTACGTTCCGGAAGATCATCGCTGGTACCGCGCAGCGGACATTCCCATCCCGGTAGATAGCGCGGTGATCGGTCTAGCTCATGACCGCTACATTTACATTATCGGTGGACGGGCGAAGAACGGACCGGTGAACAACGTTCAGGTATACGACGCCGAGAAGAATACCTGGAGCCAGGCCACGGCTTTTCCCGGGACTCCGGTCTATGGCCATGCCGGGGGAATCGCGGACGAAACAATTGTGTACGTGGATGGAGCGAAAAAAGAGGGCACGGGTTATGTCGTTTCCGACGAGTGCTGGATGGGAAAGATCGACAAAAAAGATCCCAACAAGATCGAGTGGAGCAAACTGCCGCCGCACCCCGGGGCAGGCCGCTTCGACATCGTGGCCAGCGGCTGGGATCGGGACCACAAAGTAATGTTTTCGGGAGGAACGCTGGTTCCACATAACTTCAAAGGGCTCGATGCCGAAGGCAAGCCGGCACAACTTTCGCCCGTGACCTTCGTTTATGAGCTGCATGGCAATCGCTGGGAAACCATTACGCAAGATACGTTCGACGTACGCGCGGACACGAGGGGAATCCTATTTACGCCTCTGGGGCCGTTTGTGTTGGGGGGGACGCTGAGCAACTCGGCGGTGTCAGCGCGTGTGTTAGTGCTTCCTAAGAAATGAGAGTGCGGGTCCCTTCGGAATTCATCCCATTTTGGAACTCGTGTTTGCCGGTGTGCTCAATAAAGTACCTTGGTGACCTGTCGTTTCTTGCTCTGGCGGGCATAACATCAAGTTGTTCTTTGAACGAGCGAACATCACTCACCTCCTGAGGAAGCGGCGGATGGACCGGCCATCCGCCGCTTTTCTTTTCAACAATCCACACGTGAATTTCTTCGGATTCTGCGGATGTGTGATTCCTCTGGCCTACGTGCTAGCGATGCCGCTCGGAATGAAATCGAACGGAACCTTCTTGTAGATCGCCACCGCGGAGTAGCGATGGCGGCAGCCAGTGCGATCCTGTTCAGCCGCGGGAAGTGGAAAATGCAGAAGATCTAAGCGCGCTATCGTGCACGCGCGAGAACCAGCGTCACGTCATCTGGCTGCTCGTTTTCGCCGATCCAGTCATCGACGGCCATGGTCACGATCTGGCTGATCTGCGGCAGGGGTAGGTGCCGGTTGCTGCGCACGAGATCGATCAGGCGCTGCTCGCCGAATTCGCCAAAGTCGTTCTCCGGTTCGGTGACACCGTCGCTGTAGGCCACGAAGATCTCGCCGGGATGCAATTGCACCGAACCTTCGTCGTAGGACATATTATCGAAGAGTCCGACCACCGTGCCGCCGGCCTCGAGTCTTCGCACGCCGCCGTCTTTGCCGATCAGGATCGGGGGCAGATGGCCGCCGTTGCTGTACGTAAGCCGGTGCAAGTGGCCGTCGTAAATTCCCAGGAAGAGGGTCGCGTACTTCTCCGGCGGAGTGCTGTCGTAGAGTTGGTGATTGAGCAGGCCGAGCAACGCCCCCGGAGATACTTCGATCCCCTCAGGCCAGGTCGCCATCACCCTCCCGGCGCCTCCCACCGCGCCGACCGCGAGGGGTTCGCGCATCTGCGGCAGGCTCTCGACGCTGTAAGCGCGGACGGCAGAGTGAATCGTAGCCATCAGCAATGCGGCCGAGATTCCTTTTCCGCTGATGTCGCCCACTGCCAATATCAGCTTGTGTGAACTGGCGGTCAGAAAGTCGTAATAATCGCCGCTGACGGTACGCGCCGGCCGGCAGAATCCGTGGACTTCCAGCGACTCGAGCTGCGAGATCTGGCGGGGAAAAAGCTGAGCCTGGACTTCCTGCGCAATGGTAAGTTCATTCTCCAGCCGCTGCTTCTCCTTTTGCTCCAGGATCAGCTTCTCAATAGAAGCCGTCATGGAGTTGAACGAGAGAGCCAGGTCCGAGAGTTGGTCGTTGGAGCGGATCGGGATACGGTGGCTGAAGTCGCCGCGGTCGACGTGCCGCGTGGCATTGTGCAACTCCGCCACGGCGCCGGTGACGGTGCGCGTCATGCGCGTGCCGATAATCAGGGCAATCAGTTCAATGATGGCAAAGACGATTCCAATTCCAACAAGGATGTAAATTACGCCACGAACGAATTCCCCGAGTGCTGCGAAAAGGTGGGCGTAGAGGACGGCAGGACGGGTGGTAACCTGCAAGACCGCCAGGACCTGCTGGGGTGTGCCCGTCTTCCAGTCCGTGACCGGAAGCGGGGTCCCAAACGTAATTTCGCGGTCGAAACTGCCGGTGGATTCGGGCACGGCACCAACGGTAAAGCGAGCCGGCAGTTCTTCGCGATCATTGGGGTTGCCCTTGGTAATGACCAGTTTGCTGCGGTCCTGATCCGGAGCAGCGGAAAGAGAAGATCCGGCCGTTGACGAAGCCGGGGCGGGCTGCTTGGATCCCGCGTCCTTCTTTATGGCCGGAGTATACAGAGTGATCTCGCCCAAATCCGAGGCGATTTTGCTGACCAAATCCTTATCGAACGGTTCCCCGGTAACTACGGTGAGTTTGTTTCCTGCAACCTGCATGGAGGATCCAACTCGCAAGTAAAGCTGTCCGCCATCGTGAACAATATCCTGAAAGCTGCCCTTCATGAACTCGGGATACGTGAGAGACGCCCCGCCGAAATCATTGCAGAGGGACAAGGGCTTGTTCCCATACCATGCGCACACGTGCCGGCGTTGCCATGCGGGATCACGCTTGCGCAGGCCGGCGAGCGATTCTGCGGCAGGCGCCTCACCGCGCTCTAAACGTGCCGCCAGCGCGTTGCTCACGGCATCGTTCACGCCCGCCATGCTTCTGAGTTGGGAGTGAATCTCCGAGGTCACCAGGAACACAGCAAACTGCCCGCCCAATCCGTAAAGCGTAATCAATCCCATCGCGACCAGCAGCACGGCCGGAATGACGCCAATGAACATGTAGGTCACGATCAGGCGATTGCGCAGGCGCCAGAGGATTCGCCGCTTGACCCAGCGGAAGCCCAGAATGAAGAACAGAACTGCGGCAACAAAGGCAAGGAATCCAACCCAGCCTCCCAGATGTGCGCCCCAGGAGGGAGCGAATAATCCGAGAAGCTTTCGCAGGGCGTAGAGGACAAACGCCGACCCGGCCAGGTAGCAGGCTAATCGCGCCATACGGCCTCGTGGCCACAGCTCAGCCTCGATCAGCTTCCGCCGTAACTCGAGATAGGACCATTGCATGCGTTTGGCCGGCATGTCAGACGATTAGGAATTATAAGG
>JAICJP010000065.1 GCA_025928375.1 Candidatus Sulfotelmatobacter sp. | reverse complement strand
TTATCTCCGTCAGTCCGCGCGGCAGCCTGCGCATCCAGACCAACGATAGGAAGATCCATCAGTCCATCAAACTGATCCTGGGCCACGTGCTGCCAGTAAAGATTCGTCGAGAGCAGCTGCCCCGCAGCATCCGCCAATTCCAGCTTGATGAAGTACAACGGAGTGATGCGGGCGCTCACTTCCAGTTGCGCCACTTTCATAGTCGTGCTGCCTGGAATTTCCGCCACCGGATAAACCTGATGCGAATCCCTTGTCCCGTCAAATCGATAAATATCTACCTGCACATTCGCCGCCTTCAGCGCACCCGGACGATTGTTCACGACTTCAATGGCGCGCGTGATCTCATTCAACTGCACGTGGATGGTCTCCGCCGCTTTCTTCGTCCCGTACAGCGCCGCATTCGGCTCCAGATCGTAGTGATAAAGCTGCCAAACGAAACTGGGCTGCGCCGGATTGCTCATCCAGGTAATGATGCCCGTAGTCTCCTTGAACATCTTCGCGTTGCGCCCTTCATACATCGCGCGGAATGCTTCGTAATTCGCCAGTTGGGCTTTCCTCACGAAGTCTGCCAGGTTCCGAATGTGCCCATAGCGCTCCGCTAATGTCTTCGGATATTCGTTCCCCCTCTGCGCTCCCGCAGCCATGTCGTGCTGCGCCCAGTCGTCGTTAATCGTCTCCCAATCTTTCTGCGGCATCATTCCCTGGATCGATTCGATCGTCGGGACCGATACCGAACCCGTCTCCGTCTTGAAGCTTTCGTTGAGCGGATAAAAAAATCGCGGTGCCCGCCAATAATAAGGGCCATGGGACGATACTCCCCGGCCCTCCGCCGAATTCGACTGATACAGCCGCGAAGGGTCCAGCTTGCCCATGAGCGCCTTCAGTTGCTCATCCAGTTCTTTCGGTGGATATCCTTCATTGCGCGCGCACCAAACCACTATCGATGGATGGTTGCGGTAGCGCACTACTTTGTCCGTAACATTGGCGACATAAGTAGGGATGTCCGTCGGGTCCGGTCCGTCAAAGGGATTTGGCTGAAAAAATTCATCCCACAGCAGCATCCCGTATTTGTCTGCCATGTCGTAGAAGTCAGGGCTGGTGTTCTGTCCCACCCAGTTGCGGATAATGTTGAGGTTGGCCAGCGCATGCAGATGAAACTGTGCATCGAGCCTCTCGCGCGTGACCCGCTTCATGGCCTCGTCCAGTCCCCAGTTTCCTCCGCGCGCCATGATTTGAACTCCATTTACCACCAGCGTGAGATTTTCCGAGTCCGGCACCTGGTACTCGATTTTGCGAATCCCGAACTGGCGGGTCTGGCTTGACGATATCTTTTTGCCTTCCTCGAAGCTCAGCGTGAGCGTGTACAGATTCTGCGGACCGTAGCCGTTGGGCCACCACAGCTTCGGCGCGCTGACATGCAACTGCGGCACGGATTTGTTGTCCAGGGTGAGCATTTCCGTGCGGCTCGCTGCAATGGTTATTGGCTTTTCGAACGTGATCGCCCGATCTTGCGAATTAAGTAACTGAAGCGTTCCTTTCACCACACCGCTGACTGGCTTCGCTGATTTGTTCTCCAGTGTCGCTGCTACATGCAGATCGGCGCGGTCGTACCCTGGAGACAGTTCCGCCGTCACAAATGGATCTTTCACGATCACTGGCCCGCTGGAATCCATCGTCACAGGAAGAAAAATTCCTGTATCACGGTCCCGCACCGCAGGCAGCCAGTCCCAGCCAATCGTCGACAAGAACGTCGGACCATCGATCGCCGATTCTCCTCCGTTCGCTCCCACTCCCAAGGCAACCGTGTGCTCGTGAGGCACCCCCGGATGGGGCTGCGGCGAAACCAGCACCGCCAGCACCGACACCGATCCAGGTCTTACGAAGCTGGTGATATCGAAGTCGCCGCGGATGAACGCCCCGCGCATCGTCCCCGCTTCATGACCGTTCACCCAGACCTGCGCGCTGTAGTTGACGCCTGCAAAATGCAGCGACGTGTGCCGCCCCTTGTATGCGGCAGGCACATTCACTGCGGCTCGGTACCAGTAGCTGGTCTTGTTCAAACTCTCCGGAATGGCCCGCATGTTTTCGCCATACAGCGGTTCGGGATAGACGCCGTTATCCACGAGGGTGGTCAAGACGGTTCCGGGCACCGTTGCCGGATACCATCCCTGGGGCTTAAATTGTGTGCTGGAGACGACCATGGTATCAGCGCCAACTTTGCTGGCGTCCTGCATTTGCCATCCCTGAACGTTCGCCGCTGGCGTCGCACTCTGCGCAAATAAGCACTCAGAAAGGAGGCCCAAGAGAAATAAGGACGGAAAGAGCCGAGCCCTCGCGCGAATTTGTGGGGCAACATCACATCTCAGCGACATTTTTTTCGAGCTCAAGCGTATCTACTCCTCGATTCAAGAAGCGCCATTGTAATCCACGGAATTGCGTCCTACGCTACTCGACCTTTGGCCGTGCAGCCAGCATTTCAGCCTGTGAATATTTGCGATCTGGTATAGCATCCTTTGGACGAGGTTCACGATGACGACGATCACAACCCCAGTGCGCAGTGACATCACCGCTGTGTCCCAGCAATCGCCAGCGGCAAACGGCCTGGCAATCGTGCGGGTGACGATCGGTGCCATGTTCGTCTCCGTCTTCTTCGAAAATTTGGCCAAGGGTCTGTACACTCCTGCGGGATACGCCGGTCTCATCAACTACTACATCAAGCAGAGTCATTCTCCGGCAGTGTGGAAGGCGGTCATGGGGATAGCGGCGAGCCATGCTGCTATGGCGGCTCCGCTGCAAGCCGTCACAGAAATCTCACTGGGAGTCCTGCTGCTCATCGGCCTGCTCACTCGCCCGGCGGCTTTCGTGGCGTTCCTTTATCTTGGAAGCCTCTGGGTCTCGGAGTGGGGAACGGCATGGATTTGGGAGTTGCTGGTTCCACTGCTCGCAGCATTGGCGGTCGCAGTGGGCCGCGCAGGTCGAACCTGGGGTATCGACGCGCTGCTAGTACGCCGGCTCCCTTCATCCCAGTGGTGGTGATCGCGAACTGACGTGCGAGTGTCGGTCATCATTCCTACCCATAACGAAGCGCAGGCCATTGGCCGGGTGCTTGCTGATTTACCTTCCGACCTCGTCACTGAAGTCATCGTTGTGGACAGCGATTCGACGGACGGCACGCCCGATCTGGCCCGCAGCCTGGGTGCCGAAGTCATCCAGGAACCTTGTCGCGGATACGGTCGCGCCTGTTTGACGGGGCTGGCAAATGCGAAGCATCCCGATGTGGTCGTTTTCCTCGATGGAGATTACAGCGACCGCCCCTCGGAGTTGCCTATCTTGTTGGCTCCGATCGTGGAAGGCCGCGCCGACATCACGCTCGGTTCCCGCTTGCAGGATCGGCGTTCGGCTGCCGCATTGCCCTGGCATCAGGTGCTGGGGAATCGCCTCGCCGCCAGCCTGATCCGGCTCCTTTACGGACTGAAAATCAGCGATCTCGGCCCGTTTCGCGCTGCCCGCGCAGAGGTACTGCGCGCGCTCGCCCTCGAACAGACCACCTATGGCTGGGCTGTGGAGATGATCCTCAAAGGTGCCCTCGCGGGATTCCGCGTAGTTGAAGTCCCGGTGAGCTATCATCCGCGCATAGGAAAATCAAAGATCAGCGGCACGCTGAAGGGCACCATTGGCGCCGGCTGGTTCATTCTCAGCTTGATCGTGAGGTACTATTTCGGCAGTCGAAATTGAGCACGGTGCCCCATTTAATTCCGGGTTTGGGTTGAGTGGGGCTGTTCTATGGCTTATTGCCGACTAGTCTATGAAATCTTCAAGCGAAACCGTGGTGCGTTCAGCCACTGATCGTGTGCTGGTAATCATGGCCAAAGCCCCGAGGCCGGGCGCAGTTAAAACCCGTCTGGTTCCGAGCCTTTCTCCGGACGCGGTCACGGCTTTTTATCGCTGTCTTCTGGAGGACACGCTGGCGCTGGCGCGGTCCTTGAACGATGTCGAGGTTGCGATCATGTGCCCGCACTCTGACGTAAACCAACTGGCGCAATTGGCCGGCAGGGAAGTGAACGTAGTGCCACAAAAAGGGGAAGGTCTTGCCGCTGGCCTCACTTCCGTATTTGCCCACTTCGCAGATCATCATCACCGCATCATTGCTTTCAACAGCGACAGCCCCCACCTGCCGCCTTCTGTTCTCGAAGAGGCGTTTGAAGCGCTTGCTGCACATGACGTGGTAGTTGGCCCAACGCACGACGGGGGCTACTATCTGATTGGCGCAAAGGCATCGTATCCCACGCTGTTCGCACACGACGGAATGGGCACCAGCAGCGCGCTAGAGTGCCTCCTGTTCCGCGCGCGAGTTCTTGACCTCTCCGTCGCTCTTGCTCCTCCTTTTTACGACATTGACGTCGCTGACGACCTCACTCGGTTAGCAGAAGAATTGCGTCTGGCTCCGGCAAAGGCGCCACGCACGGCGCGCTGGCTCAAAGAGTGGGAGTTTGTAGCCCAGCATTCTCACATAACGGGCACCGGACAATTGTGAAGGTCCTGCCCGAGTGGAGAGTGTACACACTTGGCGCCGCCTTGTGCCTCGCATTGACCCTCTGCTCACGTCACTTCGGTGATCGAGGTGGGCCGGCATTCATGGCCTGTTTGACGCTGGCGGCCATCGCGTATCTCCTGGCGATCCGTGAGCTCTTCGCCACCCCAGCATTTCCCCGGCGCGTTGTCATCGTTGGACTCGGGATGGCCGCTGTGTGGCACGTTTCATTTCTTCGGCTGCCCCCCGGTGTTGATGATGACATTCATCGCTATGTTTGGGATGGACGCCTGCAGCGGCTCGGCTACAATCCTTATCTTGTTGTTCCCAGCGATCCTGCCGCAAAAAACCTGCACACCGCGGAAACACGCACCCTGAACAATCCCGATCTGCCGAGTCCATATCCGCCAGGGGCGGTGCTTTTTTTCCGCGCCGTAACCGCGATTCATGAGTCCGTCTGTGCTCTGAAACTGGCTTTTGTCATTTGCGAGTTCGGGATTGCTTTCGTTTTGCTGGATTTTTTGCGAACAGGCAAACGAGGCGCGCACCTGGTTCTTATGTACCTTTGGAACCCTTTGTTGGCCGTTGAAGTGGCGGGAAGTGGTCACATCGACATTGTGGGCACGCTTCTGCTCGTGATCTCTATCGCGGCGCTGGCGC
Organism: Candidatus Sulfotelmatobacter sp.; assembly: GCA_025928375.1. Lineage (GTDB taxonomy): Bacteria > Acidobacteriota > Terriglobia > Terriglobales > Acidobacteriaceae > Sulfotelmatobacter. The sequence continues at coordinate 10,823 of JAICJP010000065.1, read as the reverse complement.
GCAGTTGGCGCGCCATTGCAGCCTTGGCATTGGCGTTGTCCGTAGCCGTGAAATTCCTTCCTATTGTGCTGCTCCCGCTGTACTGCAAACGGGTTCGCATTCGCGATGCTGCCCTAGCCGCAACCGTCTTCGTACTCTTGTACCTCCCATTTCTGAATCACGGCCGCGTTCCGATCGGCTCCCTCGGCACCTATGTCCAGACTTTCCGTTTTAATGGTCCAATCTTTTTGGTGCTCGCCCAATTCGCGCCTCCGCCGTTGCTCGCTGGCTTCGCGGTGCTCGCGGGATTAGTGACTGCAAGCTGGTTGCGAAGGGCAGCACCCGAGTGCTCTCCAGAAGTATTTGCCTGGCCGATGGCAGCGACGCTTTTGTGCGCCCCCGTCGTATTCCCCTGGTATCTGCTCTGGCTGCTGCCATTTCTGACGTCGCCCTCGAGTCTGCTGATGATCGTGTGGAGCGTGAGTATTATCCCCACTTATGTAATGTGGCACCTCCGCACGCTGGGTCGTCCTTGGGGAGCGCTTCCTGGTTGGGTGATGCTGGTGGAGTACGGGTGTATGGCAATTGTCGGTGTCATGATTGCATGGCGCCACTTCATGCGGTTGGCCGGAGCTGCTACTCAGACCGACTAGGATTGTGCCGGCATGAGGCTTCTGCATCCAAAATCCTGGGGGCTCATCCAACACCGCATCCGATCTGATTCACTAAGGAGCGACGTCCATGAGAATTTTGGGCCGACTTGTCGTGATCTGCCTCTTAGCTTTCAGCATACTGTTGATTCTTCCTGCGAGTTCTCAAGCGCAGCAGCGCCCGCCGATTGTCGAACAAGTCGCTAAAACCTATGGTCTCGATTCATGGGACAAGGTCGAAGCCATTCGCTACACCTGGAACGGGGAAATCCCGGGATTATTCAAAGTCGCTCACACCTGGGAGTGGGAGCCGAAGACCGGCAAGATCACCTACGAAGGGAAGGACAAATCTGGCAAGCCGGTTAAGGTCACCTATGACAGCTCTCAACTCGGCAGTCAATCCGATCAGGTGAAAAACGAAATCGAACCGTCTTTCGTCAATGACAATTACTGGCTTCTGTTTCCCTTCCACGCTTACTGGGACACCAGCGCCGCGGTGAGCGATCAAGGTATGAAGAAGCTGCCAATTGGCACCGCTTCGTCGACGCTGGTCTCAGTGAAGTATCCCGCCGAAGCTGGCGGATACACCCCCGGCGATACCTGGGATCTCTACGTCGGCAAAGACAATCGCGTTCAGCAGATGGTTTACCATCGCGGCGGCGCCCAAAAGCCCAGCGTCGTCACGGCCACGTGGGCTGGCTACAAAAAGGCGGGTCCCCTATTGATCTCAACCGAGCACCGTGGCAGCGCCGACGGCAAGCCCCTGCATGTGTTCATTTCTGATGTGTCAGTGAAGCTCGCAGGCTCCGATACCTGGATGAAAGCACAGTAGCCAAAGACAAGATTCCGTCGTTGACTCTAGCGCCGTCATTGCGGCAAGATGCCGGTGCTAAGGATCATCCTCATGTCATCCGATTTGCCTGCCGAAAACTTGCAATCATTCGTCTCTGGCCATCACTACCGTAGTGCACGAACTGGCGAGCTTGGGCAAATCACGGTGAGCCGCCATTTGGATCGGCAGCGTGGGGCGCTGTCCCCGGATGATAGGGCAATAAACGTCAGGCTCCAGGAGTGCGCCTTGCAGGCGCCGCCGTCCAGCACATCCACCACGGCAGGAATCCCGGAACTCGCAAGGCTCGCAGGCTCGAGGAAGTGTCCGCGCCTGCTCGAACGGGATCGAGTTCAAAATATCGCATCCCGCCGAGATCAAATCTGAAAGCGGCTCCCCCGATCCCGGCCAGTAAACGCACGGCTGGGTCGTTGCACGCGGCGTAACTCGCACCGTGCTGACCCCGCATCCCCCCAGGCCCGGCGCCATGCCTGCCATGGCGCGAACCAGCGGCTCCCCGATTGCGATTACATGCGTTTGCGCGAACAGGGCGCGAAATCCTTCCCAGTACTCTTCGTAGGTCAGCGCATAGATGTCGGATCGCACTGCCTGGTACACGTTCACTCGCAAGGGAGCGGCAAACTGCTTCGCTACCCGCGCCACATCCGCCAGGCGCAGATAGTTCGACTTCATCATCACGGAGATGACGGTTATTGGTATGCCGAGCCTCACGCATCGATTTGCCTGTTGATGGATCAGTTCCCAATTACCCTGCCCGCGTTGCGCGTCTTGTTCGGTTTGCGTCGGATAATCGAGAGAAAACTCGATATCATGAAACGCGCGCAGTTCATTGTCGTCCAGAACAGAAACACTGTGACCGTTGGAGGTGATGGTGAGCTTGACCGGCCTGGTTTGCAGGTAGCCCAATATGGCCTTGAACTCCGGATGCATTCCGTTCTCACCCGTGCCCAGATTCACTGAGCGAACGGGCAGCCGGTCCATGACGGATTTCACTTGCTCGAGAGACAAACGATCGGTGCGAGTTGGATCGCGGTAACAGAAAGCGCACGCCAGATTACATGCATTGGTCAATCCGAGCCCCAGCGAAATGCCGGCATCAGGCGCCATGACACGAGATGCGAATGATGAAGGCTGTGCTGTGACGGGGTTCATGCGTTATCCTTGATTCGCGGATTGATGATTGCCGGATCTGCGCGGTGGGCCAGGTGGTGCGTGTAGCGGGCGATTGCGGAAAAATCCGGCTGGCTGCCGAGCTTGCGCTCCAACTCAAAAACCCGTTGGTACTCCTCGCTGAGCGAAACCCGTGGGGATAAGTAATCTGCCACGGCCCGCACGCCTCGCTCTGACAGCACTTCGAGCGACGCCGTCTTCAGCATGGTTCGCGTCGTCTCTGGCGTAAATAATCGCACCTTGCCCCCGTACAAAGCCTCATTGCCCCACTGCGCGCTGAGGTTATTTGCGGCAGCATCCAGGTCTCCGGAGAGGATAGCGGCCTTCAATACCTCACCCGCTCGGTTTCGCACGAGTACCGACAGGATCCCCGAGGAATTTCGTAAGGCCCGTGCTGCGCCGCGTACCACAGCACTTGGGTCTTCCACAAACTCCAAAATATTGTGACAAAGAATCAGGTCGAACGCTGGTTCATAAAAAAAATCCGCCAAACGGTCCGCGTGTCCCTGTTTTGTTTCGATCTTCTCCATTACACCGGCTTCTTGCGCCGCACGTTGTGCGATCTCGAGCATCGGCCTAGAGAAGTCCATCAGCGTGACCTGATATCCCAGTCGCGCCAGCCGCAGCCCGTTCGCTCCCGTGCCGCATCCGAGATCCAGAGCGCGCAATGACGCGGTCGCTCCCGGCAATGGAAGAAATTCCCGCAGGTTCGCGAATGCTAGATCGAGACGTAACCGCCCTTCGGGAGTCTCGAGGTAGGCGGCATACTTGTCAGCCTCGGCCTGGAACCGTTCGTCAATCTTCATGAGGCAATAATTATCAGCCATTGAGAGAAAAGTCGGTAGGGCTTGGGTTGCTGAGGCAGGGGGACACTTCGAAGTAGTTGCCCGTGCTACAGTTAGCCCAATGAGAGCGGACATCGAGCAGGCAGTTGCGTTGTTGCGGCGCGGGGACCAGGCGGCGCTGGAACAGGCGCTCGGGTTGCTGCAGAACACGGTCTTTTCCTTCAGCATGCGAGTTTGCGGCCAGCGAGAGGACGCTGAAGACACGATGCAGGAGGTGCTGCTCAAGTCAGTCCCATACCTTCCAAAATTCGACAGTCCGAAGGCGCTGATCGTGTGGCTGTACAAGGTGGCAAAGAATCGCTGCCTCATGAGTCGCCGGAAAAGTAAATTTGCTCCCGCGCGGGAGCTCTCGCTGGAAGAGTTGATGCCGGATCGCAGAGAGCTGGAGCAACTGAGCGCTGACGGCAGGATCAACCCCGAGGCCTATGCCATTCACAGTGAGAAGGCCTCACGGCTGCGCGAGGCCATTCAGCGATTGCCGGCACAGTACCGCATGGTCCTCGTGCTGCGGGATATGGAAGGCTTGACGGATGATGAAGTGGCCGAGATCACCGGTCTGCGTCCGGGCACTGTGCGGGTCCGGCTGCATCGCGCCAGGCTGTTTGTGCGCAAAGAGCTGATGAGTGCATGGAAGCCTCGCCAAGGGAAGCCGTCCGCGGTCATCTCCAGCGCGGAGGCTCCGAGGCCCGCGAGGTGCAAGGAGATGTTCGCCGAACTGTCCAATTATCTCGACGATCAGCTCGATGATTCTCTTTGCGGAGAATTGGAAAAGCACATTGACGGTTGTGGGCCGTGCAAGGTATTTCTTGCGACTTTGGAAGCAACCATCGAGCAGTGCCGCAAAGCTCCTGCTGAGTGCCCAACCAGTAAAGGGGCCACCCGGCTGCGCAAGGAACTGGTGCGGAACTACAAGCGCGCGGTCGCCACCCTGGCAGCTCACTCCTGAGCTGTTCCTGTCCGAAAAGTTCAGTGGAATTCCGGAATAGTGTGTAACAAATCACTGACTTCTGCATTTATTCGTGTTCTTCTGAACTCGAAAAGCAGGAGGGAATCATGATTTCCGCGCAAGTTGAACTTACTCAAGCCTTTAGATTGCAACGGCAATTTGTGGCACAAACCGGCAGTGGCCATCACCTGCTGCTGGATGATACTGCCGGCGGGACCGGGCCGAAACCAATTGAACTCGTTGCCGCCGGGCTGGCGGGCTGCACCGCATTTGATGTGATCACGGTGCTTCGCCAGAAGTATCACCAGAAGATCACCGGATACCAGGTGAGAGTCGAGGCGGATCAGGCGGAGCGTCCGCCCCAGGTGTTCACGGCCGTCCGAATTCATCACGTGGTGACCGGCATCGATATCGATGAAAAGGCGTTGCAGGAAGCGATTCGCCTTTCGGAGGAGAAGTACTGTTCCGTGGGAGCGATGGTGCAGAAAACCGCCACTCTCCATACCACGTACGAAATTGTGAACGAGACCACGGCGTGGATGCAGCCGGCGGAGGTTGCGGGAGTGGAGCGGTGAGAACCCGCATTCCAGCTGGGCTGATCTTTCTGCTTGCGATTTTGAGCGCTGCGCAAGCACAGCAGCAAAGCTCTCCACTGACGCTACATCAGGCGGTGAGGATCGCGCTGGAGAAGAATCCGGCGCGCAAGGCTGCAGTGGCGGACACGCGCGCTGCGTCGGCTCAGATCAAGACGGCACAGTCACATCTCCTCCCGCAAGTGAGTTTTTCTGAGACTGCCACGCGCGGCAATGACCCGGTGTACGTGTTCGGCAGCCGGCTTCGGCAACAGCGGTTTACAGAAGCCGATTTCGCCTTGAACGTCCTGAACCGCCCACTGCCCATCGGCAATTTCGGCACCCGCTTGGAAGGTAAGTGGAACCTCTTCAATTCCTTTGCTAGCTGGCACGGCTTGAGCCAAGCCAAATTCATGGATGAAGCGGCGGCGCATCAGTTGGACCGGGCCGAGCAGGAGATCGTCTTTCGCGTAATTGCCAGCTACAACGAGGCCCTGCTCTCGGCCAAGCAGACGGAAGTCGCCGAGCAATCTGCCAGGACAGCGCAGGCCATTGTGGATCACAGCCAGTCGCGCTTCGAAAGCGGCCTGGTGGTCGAATCGGATCTGCTGACGGCCAAAGTGCGATTGGCATCGCGGCAAGAGGAATTGATTCGCGCCCGGAATGCTCATGATCTGGCATTGGCGCAGTTGAATGCAGCGCTCGGCATGCCCATGGAATCCACCTTCGATTTGACTCAATCATTGTCGGAGCGCCCTTTGCCCAACCCCGTTCTGCAGGATTTGGACGCGCAGGCGCTGGCCAAGCGTCCCGACCTGAAGCGCATTGCGGCGGAACAAGCGGCGCAGAAGCAGGGAGTCGCAATCGCCAAGGCCGCCTTCGGGCCGCAAGTGAACGCCTTTGCCGGATGGGAATTGGACAACCCCACGCTTCTTGCCGGTGGTGGCGGCAACAACTGGGTCGGCGGAATTGAATTGAAGCTCGATCTCTTCAATGGCGGCAGCCGCCGCGCTGAACTGCAGCGGCAGAAGGCGCTCGAAGAGAAAGTAAACGCGATGAAGCAACTGGCCGCAGATGCAGTGCGCTTGGAACTTCGGCGCGCCTACTACGACGTAGATTCCACCCGGCAGCAAATTGAAGTAGCCCGGGCCTCGATTGCGCAGGCGCAAGATAGTTTGCGCATCAATCAGGACCGCTATGAAAGCGGCTTGATCACAATCACGGATCTGCTGGGTGCCGAGGATGCCGCGCGCCGTAGCCAAAACGATTATTGGGAAGCGGTGAGCCGCTTCCAGACCAGCTATGCCAGTCTCGAATTAGCGACTGGAACTTTGAATATGCAATCTCCGGTGATAATGCCATGAATCGTACGTTCATAACTTTGATCGCACTTTCGTCTCTAGGCACGCTGGTCGCTTGCTCGAACGAGCGCCAGCCGCAGGCACAGGCCCCCCAAATTGTGCGGAACATCTCGCTGATCGATGTGCAGAAGAGGAATATTCCCGATCTGCTGCAGGCTATAGGGAGCGTGCGTGCGGAGCAGACCAGCACGCTGGCCGCACAGATGATGGGGAATATCACCGAAATGCGGGTGCACGAAGGAGATCGAGTGCAGCGCGGGCAAGTGCTGGCTGTGATCGATGAGAGCCAGCCGCGTGCCGCCCTGGATCGCGCCATTGCGGCCACCCATGCCAGCCAGCAGCAACTGACAGCCGCAGAAACCGACCTCTCACTGGCCGAATCCACACTGAAGCGCTTTCAGATGCTGCATGAGAGGAAGTCGGTGAGTCCGCAGGAGTTCGATGAAATCAAAGCGCGACAGCAGGCTGCGCTGGCGCGTCGGGACATGGCGCGCGCTGACCAGGAGCAGGCCAAGGCTGCTCTGGCGCAGGCCCAAACGATGCTGAGCTACACCACCATTCGCGCGCCTTTCGATGCAGTGGTCACGGAGAAGAAGGTCGATTCCGGAGCGCTGGCCTTGCCCGGCGTGCCACTTTTCACTGTGGAAGACGTGCGGCGTTACCGGCTGGAGGCTGCAGTCAACGAAAGCGACCTTGCGTACGTGCGCATTGGGCAAGCAGCGCCGGTTCTGATCGATGCCCTTGGTGACAGGGAACTGAAGGGCAAGGTCGTCGAAGTGGTTCCGGCTGCCGACCCGGGCAGCCGTAGCTTCCTCGTGAAAGTCGAGTTGCCGAGCGATTCGCGGCTGCGTTCGGGTTTATTTGGACATGCAGAATTGACCCGCGGGTTACGCGAGTCAGTGCTGGTTCCGCGTACGGCGATTGTGGAGAGAGGGCAACTGCAGGCGGTCTTCGTTGTGGACCAGTACAAGATCGCGACATTGCATTTCATAACTGTCGGAAAGCCGCTGAAGGACGAAGTTGAAGTGCTGGCCGGAATTCAGGATGGAGACCGCCTTGTTGCCAGCCCCGCAGGTCTGGAACTGGACGGAAAGCAAATTGAGGCGCAGCGATGACGGCCAACAACAATGGCACTAAATCGCCGGGTCAGGGATCGTCCGCGTTGCGCCTGGCCGGGCGCATCGCGAACACATTCATTGCTTCGAAACTGACGCCGCTGGTCATCATTGCGGCCTTGTTGTTAGGCGCGTTCAGCATTCTGCAGACCCCCCGCGAAGAAGAGCCGCAGATCGTCGTCCCGATGCTGGACGTATTTGTGCAGATGCCGGGAGCGTCGTCCGACGAAGTCGCACAACGCGTCAGTCTTCCCATGGAGCGCTTGCTGCGCGAGGTACCGGGAGTTGAATACATATATTCGATCAGCCATCCCGGCATGAGCATGCTGGTGGTGCGCTTCTACGTCGGCACCAAAGAAGAAGATGCGATCATTCAGACCTACAACAAGCTTTATGCCAACTTCGATCGCATTCCGCCGGGAGTTTCACAGCCGCTGATCAAGGTCCGTTCCATTGACGACGTGCCGATCATGGCCCTGACGCTCTGGGGCAAAGCTTACGATTCGTTCCGGTTGCGGCGGATTGCCGCCGAACTGGAGAACTCGGTCAAGCCGCTCGAAGGCGTCTCCGAGACCAAGATCATCGGGGGGCAGCCGCGGCAGATACGCGTCGTGCTCGATACCCAGCGGCTTGCCGGTTACGGGTTGACTCCAGGAGCCGTGGTTGCCCAGTTGCAAAGCGCGAATACGCGGGCGCAGGCCGGAAGCTTTTCGCGCGACAATCGCGAATTTCAGGTGCAGGCTGGATTGTTCTTCACCACCGCGGAGGATCTGCGCCAGGTTGTGATTGGGGTCCACGCGGAAAGGCCCGTCTATCTGCGCGACGTCGTCGAAACCATCGAGGATGGCCCCGCCGAGCCGGACAACTACGTGTTGTTTGGAGAAGGCCTTGGCGATGCGGCACACAAATCTGGCGCCGAGTATCCGGGCGTCACCATTACTATTTCCAAGCGAAAGGGCACCAACGCGACCATCATTTCCGAACGAGTGCTCGATCAGATCAAGGTCCTGCGCGGATACGTTTTGCCGCGCGATCTGAACGTGACCGTCACTCGCAATTACGGGGAGACGGCGAAAGATAAGTCCGATGAACTCTTGAAGCACCTGTTCATCGCCACCCTTTCGGTGACCTTGCTCATTGCCGTGGCCCTAGGCTGGCGGGAGTCAGGCGTCGTTCTATTAGCAGTGCCTGTGACCCTAGCTCTGACCCTGGCCGTCTTTTACGTGTACGGATACACGCTAAACCGGGTCACGCTGTTCGCTTTGATCTTCTCCATCGGCATTCTCGTCGACGATGCCATCGTTGTGGTCGAAAACATCGTCCGCCACTTCCGGCTGCCGGAGAATCGGGGCCGCTCGCTCGCCCGGGTAGCCGTGGAAGCGGTCGATGAAGTAGGCAATCCGACCATTCTCGCCACTTTTGCGGTGATCGGAGCCATCCTCCCCATGGCCTTTGTGCGCGGCCTGATGGGGCCATACATGCGGCCGATTCCGGTGGGAGCATCGGCCGCGATGATGTTCTCGCTGATGGTGGCATTCGTGGTTTCGCCCTGGGCGGCGTTGCGATTGCTTGGACATTACGCGGGCGAGGGCGCCGGCGCCACACATGGCCACCACGAAGTCGAAGGCTGGACTACGCGCCTGTATCGACGAATGATGAATCCTCTGATTCTGGATGCGCGGCGGCGCTGGTTTTTCATCGGTGGCGTCATCGCACTCTTACTGGCGGCGGTGGCTTTCGTGCCGCTCAAGTGGGTCAGGGTGAAGATGCTGCCGTTCGATAATAAAAGCGAGTTCCAGGTCATCATCGACATGCCGGATGGAACTCCGCTGGAGCAGACGACCCGAGTGGCGCAGGCGCTTGGGCGGCATCTGGCACAGCAGCCAGAGGTCACCAATTACCAGATTTATGCAGGCACCTCGGGTCCCTACAACTTCAACGGCCTGGTGCGGCACTACTTCTTACGGTCGCAGCCCAATCAGGCCGACATTCAGGTGAATTTGCTCTCACGCCATGATCGCAGCGCGCAGAGCCATGAAATTGCGCGGCGCTTGCGTCCAGAACTCGACAGAATCGCGGAACCGTTCGGGGCGCGCATCAAAGTGGCTGAGGTTCCGCCGGGCCCGCCAGTTCTCCAGACGCTGGTGGCCGAGGTATACGGCCCGGATTACCAGCGCCAGATCGAACTCGCAGGCAAGATCAAGAAGATCTTCCAGCAGACGCCCGGAGTTGTGGATGTGGACTGGTACGTCGAGGATCCGCAGGTCAAGTACGACATGAAGGTCGACCTCGACAAAGCGGCGCTGCACGGGATCTCCCCCGCAGACGTGACCCGCACTTTGAAGGCCGGGCTGGGTGGCGCCGAAGCGGGATTATTGCACGATCCGAAATCGCGCGAGGATGTTCCCATCCAAGTGCGCCTGGCCCGGTCGGATCGTTCATCCATTGACGATCTTGCAAGTCTGAAACTGCCTACGGCTTCCGGGGGCCACATCGCGCTGCAGGAGGTTACCGATGTCGAGAAGAAGACCATTGACACCAGCGTGTACCGAAAAAATCTGCAGCAGGTCGTCTATGTGACTGGCGACGTGGCGGGGGGAGAAGAGAGCCCTGTATACGCCATCATGAAGATGAGCGACGCCATCGACAAGCTACAGTTGCCCGAGGGGTACGGTGTGAAACAGTACAAAGGCACGACGATGCCAGAGCGCACGGACCGCTTCTCGATGAAGTGGGATGGTGAATGGCACATCACCGTAGAGGTCTTCCGTGATCTGGGCTTGGCATTCGCCGCCGTGCTGGTGCTGATTTACGTGCTCGTCGTCGGCTGGTTCCGGTCCTTTGTCACGCCGATGGTGATCATGGCTCCGATCCCGCTAACCCTGGTGGGAATTCTCCCCGCACACGCCATGATGGGCGCGTTTTTTACCGCGACCTCCATGATCGGCTTCATTGCCGGCGCGGGCATCATCGTGAGGAACTCGATTATTCTCGTGGATTTTATCGAATTGCGGCGGTCGCAGGGCATGCCCCTGGAAGCGGCGGTGGTGGATGCGGGCGCAGTTCGCTTCCGTCCAATGCTGCTGACTGCGGCTGCCGTGGTGGTCGGGGCCAGCGTGATCCTGTTTGACCCGATTTTCCAGGGATTGGCGTTATCGCTGATGGCCGGCGAAGTAGCTTCCACCGTGCTTTCCCGCATGGCAGTGCCGGTTCTGTACTACTTGTCGCAGAAGAGAAAAGCGCTTCCTCCGGCGCATCCGCATTCGCCGGAGAACATTGCCGAATGTGAAGTGCCGCAATGTGAACTGACAGTTTGATCCAGTTTTACGGAGGAT
>JAICJP010000480.1 GCA_025928375.1 Candidatus Sulfotelmatobacter sp. | reverse complement strand
CTGGGCCAGATGGATCTGCAAATCCAATTGATCAGCCCCCAAGGTGAAGTGTTAGACGAAGTCACAAGGAACTAGCGCGCGCGCAGCGAGCGTGTGGCGCTATCCTGTATTGCGCTGCGCGCGCAAGCCCGGACGAAGGCGTCCGGGGCTACATGTACTTATGATGGCTCCACGACTCCTAATCGTCGCCTACGGAAACCCTCTACGCACCGACGACGGAGTAGCTTGGCGGGCTGCAGCCGTACTGCAGAAAAAGTTTCCCTCCGAACAAGCAGAGATCTTGACGCTGCATCAGCTGGGCCCAGAGCTGGCAGAAAACGCCAGCCGCAGCGAATGCGTAATCTTCGTGGACGCCGCCGCAGGCCCCGGCCGCCCCGGCGAAATCCAGGTAAAAGAACTGTCGAGCGGCGAGGACACCGAGTCCTCCGCATTGTGTCACGCCATATCACCCTCGCATGTGCTCGCGCTGGCCGCGCAGCTCTACCACTGTCGGCCGCGAGCGTACTCCACCACGGTAGTTGGAGAAAACTTCAATCACGGTGAATCCTTGTCTCCGTCGGTCGAAGCCGCTCTACCCGCCCTGCTGGGCCGGATCGAAGAGCTTTCGACGCAGCGCTGAAGCGGAACTGAAAGGACCCATGTTCCATCCGCGCTCCCGCAGGCCTAAAATCATGATGCAATGCCAGTCGCCTCCGAATGTCCCAGCCAACGCCTGCGGATCACCCTGCGCGGGGCCGTGCAAGGCGTGGGGTTCCGGCCGTTCGTCTACCGCTTGGCAACGGAAATGGCGCTGACCGGATGGGTGCTGAATTCCTCCTCGGGACTCGTGGTCGAAGTAGAAGGACCAACGGATCGGCTGACGATCTTTGAGCGACGTCTGGAAGGCGAGCGCCCCAAAGCGTCTGTGGTCACGGTTCGCGAGTCCGCATGGATTCCGGTGGAGGGCTCAACCTGCTTCGAGATTCACGCCAGCGACGCCGACCAGGGAAAATCGGTCAACGTGCTCCCCGACCTCGCCACCTGCGAGGATTGCCGCAACGAACTGCTCGATCCCCGCAACCGGCGCTTCCAATATCCCTTCACCAATTGCACCAACTGCGGCCCGCGCTACACCATCGTGGTCGATATCCCCTACGATCGCCCGAACACCACGATGAAAGATTTCGTGCTCTGTCCCCAGTGCCGGGAAGAGTACGAAAATCCCGCCAATCGCCGCTTTCACGCGCAGCCCAACGCATGTTCCATCTGCGGTCCGAAACTCGAGGGAACGATTTCCGAAACGGCCCAAGCTTTACTGCGCGGAGAGATCGTTGCCCTGAAGGGTATCGGCGGGTTTCAACTTCTGGTGGACGCCCGCCAGCCCGCGGGCGTCGCCCGCCTGCGGCGACGCAAGCATCGCGAGGAAAAACCGTTTGCCCTGATAATGCCGTCGCTGGCCATGGCCCACGAGTACTGCAAGATATCTCCGGCGGAAGTGGAATTGCTTGAATCCCAAGCTGCGCCCATCGTCTTGCTGCAACCCAAGCCCGGCACCGACATTGCCTGGAACGTCGCTCACTGCTCTCCGTATCTGGGCGTCATGCTCCCGTACTCTCCGCTGCATCACCTGCTGATGAAGCAATGCCGGTTTCCACTGATTGCGACCAGCGGCAACCGCAGCGATGAGCCGATCGCCATTGCGAACGACGAAGCCAAGTCGCGCCTGAAAGATGTTGCCGATCATTTTCTGATGCACAACCGGCCAATCGTGCGAGCTTGCGACGATTCCGTCGTTCGTCTCACCCGTGGCCGCGCCGGCATTCTGCGGCGAGCACGCGGATACGCACCGCTGGGAATCCGCGTTACTCGCGACCTTCCGCCAGT
>JAICJP010000332.1 GCA_025928375.1 Candidatus Sulfotelmatobacter sp. | reverse complement strand
CTGGAAAGGGCTCACTTACTGCCCGAGGCGTACCTGAAAGGCTTTCAGGACATCCTGGTCGATCCCGAAGTGATTCCGCGGCCGGCGTTTCTTCTGGGCCGGGTTTATCGCGGAGGCCGCTGGTTCTATTTTCCAGTTGCGGCGCTGATTAAGTTCTCGGCCATGGTTTTGATCTTTGCTCTGGCGGCTTGCTTCTCATGGCGATTCTGGAAAAAACACAGGCGGGAACTGCTCTTTCTAATAGCTCCCCCCGCCATTTTCCTGGCCGCGAGCTGTGCGTCTAACATCAACATGGGGATTCGTCACATCCTTCCGGTGCTGCCGTTTCTAATCTTGTTTGGCGCGTCGGGAACCTGGGTGCTTCTTTCTCGATACAAAAACGGGCTCGCCGTCTGTGCCGTTGCCGTCATCCTGCATGCCGCCAGTTCTCTGCATGCTTTCCCCAACTACATCGCGTACAGCAATGAGTTCTGGGGAGGGCCCTCGAACACCTATCGATACCTGGCCGATTCCAACGTGGATTGGGGCCAGTCGATGAAGGAGGCGAAAGCTTATCTCGACCGGGCGCAACCGAAGTCCTGCTGGATGATCCACGCCTACAACGATATGGATTCCGATTACGGCATCCCCTGCGGAGAGACTTCGGAGTTCAAGGTCGACGAGCCGCCGCAACACTTTTCTGGAACCGTGATCGTAACCGCTAGTGCGCTCGCCGGGATACTGAACTACACCGGTGGCGCGCGCACCGCTGCCATGTTTCGCAACCTCCAGCCCAAGGCGAAGCTTGGCGGCAGCGCGTTGTTCGTGTACGAGGGAGACTTCGATCTTAGTAGTTTCGTCGCCTCTTATCATGCGCAGCAGTCGGCCGGAATGCTCGCCTATGACGCTCGATCAGCCATGCGGGAGGCGCAAGAGGCGGTCTGGTTCGATGCGCGCAACCATATCGGTCATTTCGTCATGTGTTTGGCCGCTGAGGCGCTGGGCAATCCGGTCCAGGCGGAGCAGGAGTGCAACGCGACGCTGAAGGTCTTGCGCGAGGATCCCAATGTTCTCGCCGACCGTCCCGGCATTGAGAAGTACATGCGATCGCACGGGATGCGGGTATCGACACAGTAGCGCGCCGCAAACAAATAACTGCGGCCCTAAAGCTTCCGGGGCCGCTGGGATGGCGCAGGGGCTGTCCCTTCCCGGAACTCTCTTACATCACTGGCTTGTCGGTCTTGGTGCCGGGGGCGATGCTCAGGTGTTGCCTGGCTTGAGCGATCATCTGTTCGACTTGTGCTCGCTTGGGATCGCTTGGACTGGCTTTCAGAAAGCTCTGCCACGCGGCAATCGCGGCCTTGGGATCGGACTTGCCGTGCCATTCGTACATCCCGAGGTTGTAAAGCAGCTTCGAGTTCCTGGCATCCTGCTTCAGGGCGCGGTTCAGGGTTTCGATCGCCTGATCCACGTTCCCCAACGAATACTGCACGAATGACAACTCATTCAGTATTTCCGGGCTGGCCTTCACCCCTGCCGCTTGTTCCAGATACTGCTGCGCGCTCTGATACTGCTGCGCGGCGAGATAAGCGGTTCCAATCCTCGTGAGCAAATCGGCGTCCTTAGGATGCCTCTGTAGCTCTGCTAACAGCGGGGCGACCTGCTTGTCGGCCATGCGTTTGAGATCCTGCGCGCCAGGCATGTTTGCGGGCGCACCAGGGGGCGGCGCAACGGCTGCGGTCGGCGTATTGGAACTGGCGACCGCCGGAGCGTGAACCAGGTATCCAACGACCACTCCCAAAATGAGGCAGATGGCGGCCATGCTGTAGGCTTGGGCGTTGCTCCAGAACTTGTGTTGGTGATCAGCGGCGTCCATAGATCTCCTCTGGCTTCGAGAGACAAAGGAGCAGGTAAAGTGCCAAAAAGGCAGATTGCACGCCAGCCAACAAGCGCACTGTTATTAGCGGGTTGCATTTGGTTCTTAACGGGCAGTGGTTCACCCCGCCTGCGCGTGATTCCGCAGCTGTTGTGGCGCAGCGTGATTTCCGCATGGGCCTTTTGCCAGCGCTTGTGGCAGGCCGCACTAGAGCCTGTGATTTGAATCACACCGTGCCTCTGTGATCTCGCTCACAATGCTCTCAAGGCACTTGAAAACGACTTTCAAATTGGAGAACCATCATGGCTGAAAACCAAACCCCAAACACCGCGAAATGGACCAGCACCCAGGCTTACGTGCTCTCGGTGATCTGCCTGCTGGTGGGTGTGGCGGTCGGATACCTGGCGCGCGGGTCGGCATCGCAGGCCAGCGTGGGGCAGGCGCAAGCCGGCGCTGCGACAGCAAAAGCAGCGGCAGCTCAGAGTCTGACCCCGGAGCAGATGCGGCAAATGGCCGAAAGCCAGGCGGCCCCGTTATTGGCGCAGCTCAAAAGCGATCCCAACAATGCCGACTTGCTGTACAGAATCGGCAACGCCTACTACGACGCAGAACAATTTCCCGAAGCGGTGAAGTACTACGAGCAGTGTCTCAAGATCAATCCCAAGGCGACCGACGTCCGCACCGACATGGCAACCGCTTATCACTTCATGGGGCAATCGGACCGTGCTCTGCAGGAATACGACCAGGTTCTGAAGATCGACAGCAGGCACGCCAACGCTCTGTTCAACACCGGCATGGTGAAGTGGCAAGACAAGCAGGACATGAGCGGCGCGATTGCTGCCTGGAAGCACTTGCTGGAGACCAATCCGCAGTATCCGCAGCGGGACAAAGTACAGCAGTTGATTGCCCAGGCTGAGCAGCACATGGGAATGCAGGGCGCGGCGAATCGCGGGAAGGGAACAGCGAACTAGCGCCCCGCAGGAACCGTGCGCTGCTAACACGACAATGTCTTCCGCGCCCAAGTCACGCAGCCTTTGGATCGCGATCAGCGCGACCATCGTGCCGCTGCTGGTGCTCGGAGTGGTGGAGGGCTGCCTGCGCTTGGCGGGAGTTGGCTACCCCACGGCCCTGTTGACGCCGTGTACAGTGCAAGGCAAAGCCGCATCCTGTTACAACCTGTTTTTCGCTGCACCGTTTTTCCCTGCCGGCTCGGTGCAGACTCCGCGGCTCTATTCCATCCCCGCGCAGAAGCCCGCGGGGACGTATCGCATCTTCGTACTGGGTGAGTCCGCCGCCATGGGAGATCCCGACCCCGCCTACGGATTCAGCCGCTACCTGGAAGTCATGCTGCGCGAACGCTTCCCCGGAACGAAATTCGAGGTGGTGAATACCGGCAGTGTCGCGATCAATTCCCATGTCGTGTTGCGGATTGCCCAGCAACTGGCCAATCAGCGCCCTGATCTTTTCATCATCTACTCCGGCAATAACGAGGTTGTGGGGCCGTATGGGCCGGGCACGGTGCTCACCTCATCGGGGATGAGCATTCCCGTAATCCGCAGCAACATCTTTCTGCGCTCCACTCGAGTGGGGCAGTTGGTCACCAAGGTGGGCACGCAAAAGAAGACCTGGCAGGGCATGGAGATGTTCCTCGACAAGCAGGTGCGGGCCAACTCTCCGCTCATGCAGCAGGTGTACGCCAATTACGAACGAAATCTGCGCGACACGGTCGCGGTGGCGCGTGCCGCGGGGGCTCAAGTCATCGTGGCGACAGCCGCTACGAACCTGGAAGATTGCGCGCCGTTTGCTTCATTGCACCGCGACGGCATCAAGCCGGAAGAGGTGAACGAGTGGTCGTCGCTGGTGCAACGGGGAAGTGAGCTTGAGGCAGCGCGGTCGTTCAGCGAAGCGCTCGAACTGTATCGCTCTGCCGCCAGAATCGACGATGAGTATGCGGAACTGGAGTTTCGCATCGCGCGCTGCCTGAAGAGCCTGGGCGACGCGAAGGCCGCGAACGAACATTTCCAGCGGGCTCGTGACCTGGATACGCTTCGTTTTCGCGCCGACACCCGCATCAACGACATCAACCGCTTCGTGCCTGCGGCTTACACCGGGGTCGGGCTGGTCGATACCGAATTATTGTTCTCCAGCGCCAGTCCTGACGCCATTGTGGGCAGCGATCTGGTCTACGAGCACGTGCACATGACGCCCCTGGGGAGCTATCTCTTCGCACGTGCGATCTATGTACAGGTTGCAGGCAAGCTGGCGAGTGGGCCTGTGGCCGATGCCCCGTCACAAACCGAGTGCGAACGCATGCTCGCGTTGACCGCTTATGACCGGTCGCGCATCGCGCAGGAGATGCTGCGCCGCATTCAGAGAGCTCCATTCAATCAGCAACTGAATCACCCCGAGCAGGTACAGCGATTCCAACTGCAGGCGGAGAGTATGAGCGAGACCCCGAACGATACGGCTTTACAGTACCAGTGGGCGATTGCGGGCGCCCCCCAGGACTCCATGCTGCGTTACAACTTCGGCATGTTTCTGTTCGCCTACAACCGGGCTGCTGCCGCCGAGCAGTTGGCCATGGCTCAACCCTGGGACGGGTTTCCCGTCTTCCTGCCAGATGGAACTCAGATCCGCTAGAATCCCCGATACATCAGTTGCCCCACGCCGCCGCTCTGCGTGAGCGTGATCATCAGAAGCAAAATCATAGCCAGCGCGTACAGCGGAGGGATCCAGAACCATCGCCGGCGCACCAGAAAACTTTGGCTCGTGGCCTCGGGTTGCGGCTGAAGCTTCGACGAGATCAGCAGGACAGCGCCGTATCCGGCAGCCAGGAGTCCGACAAGTAGATAGAGGCTGGAGCTTAGAAAATGTTCCGCGTAACTGCTCGGCGAGAGAAGCGCCGAAAGCATTTGGGTGGCTTGTGCCAGCGAGTTGGCGCGAAAAAAAATCCAACCGAAACTGATCAGAGTCATCGTCACAATCCAGGAGACAAAGTTCCATGGCCCGGCTGGTGGCTCCCAGTTCAGCCGCCGTTGCGCCTGCTGCACTTGACGGTGCAGAACCAGAAGAACGCCGTGATAGCAACCCCATATCAGAAAAAGCAGGCTGGCTTTGTGCCACAGTCCGAACACGGTCATGGCAATGATTAACGCGAAATGCCGCCACCAGATTCCGCGCCGCATGGTGGCCAGCGGCAGGAAGACATAGTCGCGGATCCAGAACGAGAGCGACATGTGCCAGCGCGTCCAGAAGATGGAAGGCGTGGTGGAGGCACAGGGCCGCTCGAAATTCTCCGGCACTCCGATCCCCAACGCGCG
>JAICJP010000031.1 GCA_025928375.1 Candidatus Sulfotelmatobacter sp. | reverse complement strand
GTCCCGATCTGTTCTGATCCGCCAATTACTGACGGAAAGCGTGCTTCTGGCTGCTGCCGGAGGCCTGATCGGAATCGCCGTCGCCTATGCTGGCGCGCGCATGATTCTTAACCTGGCATTCCCCGACGCCACGCAGATGCCGATCCATGCCAGCCCATCGCCGATCGTGCTCGGCTTCGCTTTCCTGCTCTCGCTGGCGACCGGGATTGTTTTCGGCATTGTGCCTGCGTGGGTCACGTCCCACTCCGATCCTGCCGAGGCTCTACGGGGAGTCAACCGCTCGACTGGGGATCGCGCTCTTTTGCCGCAGAAGACGCTGATCGTGCTGCAGGCGACGTTGTCGCTGGTTTTGCTCGTGGGCGCCGGCTTGATGACCAAGACCTTGCGCAATCTCGAGCATCAGAACTTCGGTATTACCACGACCAACCGGTACGTCATCCATATCGACCCCATGGGCGCTGGATACAACATCGATACCGTGGGCGCGTTCAACCAGCGCCTGGAGCAGGAGTTCTCGGCTCTCCCTGGCGTCAAGAGCGTGGGCATCGCCCTGTACAGCGCGCTCGAGGGCAATAACTGGGGCGAGGGAGTCTACATCGAGGGCCGTCCCGCGCCCGGACCGGAAGAGCACAACGGATCTTCCTGGGATCGCGTCAGTCCTCATTTCTTCGAAACCATCGGGCAACCGGTGATTCGCGGCCGCGGTTTCACCGAGCAGGATACGGCCACTTCCCGCATGGTCACGGTTGTAAATCAGGCGTTCGTGAAGAAGTTTTTCCCCAAAGAGGATCCCATCGGGCGGCACTTCGGAACTTTTGATCAGAAATATGCGGGCGATTATGAAATCGTGGGCATTGTCGCGGACGCCAAGTACAACAATCCGCGCGAGGAGTATCGTCCCATGTACTTCCGCCCTCTCACCCAGTACAACCGCGGCTTCAAAGAGTCGCAGATGGCGATTGCCGAGGGCCGATCGCTTTTCCCTAATTCAATTACTGTTCAATTCCAGGGTGATGAGGCGGCGCTGGAGTCGCTGGCGCGTCGTACGCTGGCCAATATCAATCCCGACTTGACCCTGGTGGATTTCAAGTCGCTGGACTACCAGGTGGCCGACAACTTCAACCAGGAACGCCTGATCACGCGCCTGACGGGGCTTTTCGGGCTGCTCGCGCTCATTTTGGCTTCGGTGGGTCTGTATGGCATTACAGCCTATTCCGTGGCGCGCCGTACCAGCGAAATCGGTCTGCGGATGGCTCTGGGAGCCAATCGAGGGAACGTGCTGGTATTGGTGCTGAGGAGGGCGCTGCTGCTGGTTGGCTTGGGACTGGCAATCGGGATCCCGGTCGCCCTGCTTGCTGGACGCCTGATGCGCAGCCAACTCTACGGCGTTCGTACGTACGACCCGCTTACCATTGGCATTGCGGTGCTGGTGCTTTCGTTTTTTGCGGCGCTGGCGGGCTTCATTCCAGCCCGACGGGCGGCTAGAATCGAGCCCATGACAGCATTGCGGATTGAATAATGGGTCTTAGCATCGCCTGGTATGTGTAAGCCCTTCACTTCTAACAATGCCTCGGCTCAAAGTGTTCCTGCAGGAACATTTCCATGTACACCTTTGTACGTACATAGAGGACAATTCTGAGAAGAGTCTCCCAGCGACTGGAAGCCGCGTCGATTTCTCGGTGGCCTGCAGGCACGACGTGAAGTCGTGCCCTTCCCGGTCTGACGCATGCCCGCAATTGCCGAAAACAGCCAAACTCCTGTAAAATCGGAGTTTGCCCTACAAGATCTGAATCATTCGGGAGCAGCAGTCCAATGGCACAACAATGTGATATTTGCGGCAAGAAGCCGCAAGCGGGAAACCGCATCAGCCACGCCCACAACGTCACCAAGCGGCGCTGGAACATCAATTTGCGTCCAGTGCACGCCAAGGTTAACGGACAGGGCAAGCGCATCCGCGTCTGCACGTCCTGCCTGCGCAGCGGCAAAGTCGTTAAGGCTTAATCACTCACCACAGAGGACACTGAGGGGCACAGAGGAACTCAATCCTCTTCGGGCGCCCTGTGTCTCATTACCGGCTACTTCACGGCAACTAACGTGACGTCAAAGATCAGCGTGGAGTTTGGCGGAATTTGCGGCGGGTGACCATCTTCGCCATAAGCTAGCTGCGGCGGAATTTTCAGTTGGCGTTTGCCGCCGACTTTCATTCCGGCAACGCCTTCGTCCCATCCCTTGATCACTTCTCCTTGCCCTAGAGTGAAGTCGAACGGCGCGCTTCCCACGGAACTGTCGAACTTCTTTCCCGACGTCAGCCATCCGGTGTAATGCACTTTTACCTTGCTGCCAGGTTTGGCTTCCGCGCCCGTGCCGGCCTTGATGTCCCAATATTGCAAGCCGGAGGAGGTCTTCACGCCCTCACCGGTCACCTTGGTTGGGCCGCTCGCCGGATGCCTGGTCACTGGCTTTTTGGCCGTGGTCTGGGCACTGAGGGACAGAACGCTGGCTAAGGCGAGAAGGACTAGCATGGAGTGCTTTTTCATGGGTAGCTCCAAAGGACGGTGCGTCTACTCCAGGGCGATCACGTCAATTTCCACCAGGACATCTTTCGGCAGCCGGGCCACTTCGACTGTCGAGCGTGCCGGCGGTGAACTGCTGAAGTACTTGCCGTAAACCTCATTCATCGCGGTGAACTCGGACATGTTCTTCAGGAAAACGGTGGCGCGCACCACCTTTCCCAGGCCGCTGCCGGCAGCCTCAAGGATTTCAGACAGGTTGCGCAGCACGCGGTCCGTCTGGGTGGCAACTCCTCCCTGAATCACCTGCTGGGTTGCGGGATCGATGGCGACTTGGCCGGAAACGAAGATGAATCCATTGGCCTTGATGGCTTGGGAATAGGGCCCGATCGCTTGCGGGGCGTCTTTGGTAGAGATGACTTCGCGCATAGTGTGTGGCTAGTTTTGCTGTACGTTAGCAGAATAATCGCACAGCGTATCACAGAAGGCCCGGCGGAGAGTGAACGCAACGCTCACTCCATGACTTCTACCTCGCTGCCCCAGAATTCGACGATCGTGCGACGGATATTGTCGAGTATCTGAGCCCGCTTAGCCTCATCCACGGCCTCTTGTTGGTGCGGCTCTCGCCAGCGCTGAATTGTACTCTTGCATACCGCGATTCCGGAGCGCGCAAGCACTTCCGAGTCGACAAACATGACGTGGTCGCGTTCTTTGTAGAGAATTCCCGTTCTGCCGAGAACTTCGACCGAGAAGCCCTCGTCGGATTCAACCAGATTTGCTCTTGGCGATCTCAGCACGTTAAGACCTTAGATTTTTTGCAGGCGCTGCACTTCATGCACCCCGGGAATCTTTCGCAACCCGGCGATAATGTTCTCCAGGTGCTTCAGGTCGGAAATGTCCAGCACCACTTCCACACTGGCTTGGCTGTTGGCCGTGTGAGCTGCGATATTCTTAATGTTGCTCTTGGCATCGCCGATTACGCCTGTGATGCTCTTCAGCATGCCGAATCGATCATCGCAGAAGACCGTCAGCTTTACAGGATAGGCGGTGGGCGTGCTGTCATCGCGCGCCCATTCCACATCGATCTTGCGCTCCGGTTCATACAGCAGGTTGGTCACATTGGGGCAAGTGATTGAGTGCACCGCCACGCCCTTGCCGCGTGTGATGTATCCGACAATGCCTTCACCACGGATGGGATTGCAGCAGCGCGCGCGGTAGACGAGCATATCTCCTTGACCGCGGACCGTGATTGCATTATTGCCCCCGAATACCCGCCGGACGGCGCTGGCGATGGTTCCGGACGCCAGACCTTCTGCTTCGATATCGCCCGCAATTGATGGCGTAGTACCGGCGGGAAGCAAGCGAGCCAAGACCTGGCGGGCCGAATACTTGCCGTAGCCGATTCCTGCCATGAGATCATCGCCCCGCCCGAGGCCGTATCCGGAAGCGATTCTGGTCAGTTCTTCGTCCTTGATTTCCTTCAGCGCAATGCGATACTTGCGCGCCTCTTTCTCGATCAGCTTGCGGCCGATTTCGATGGCCCTCTCGCGCTGGTGGACATTGAGCCAGTGCTTGATCTTGTTGCGCGACCGCGACGACCGGACCAGTCCCAGCCAGTCGCGGCTGGGCTTGTGCCCGGGCTGAGTAAGAATTTCAACGATGTCTCCGGAATGGAGCTTGTGGCGCAGGGGAACCATGCGTCCGTTGACTTTCGCGCCCACGCAGGTGTGGCCCACTTCGGTGTGAATGGTATAGGCGAAATCGATGGGGGTGGAGTCGCGCGGTAAAACCACGACTTTTCCCTTAGGGGTGAAGGTATAAACCTCCTCGGGATAGAGATCGACTTTGAGCGTGGAGAGGAATTCGTTGGGAT
Organism: Candidatus Sulfotelmatobacter sp.; assembly: GCA_025928375.1. Lineage (GTDB taxonomy): Bacteria > Acidobacteriota > Terriglobia > Terriglobales > Acidobacteriaceae > Sulfotelmatobacter. The sequence goes on along the minus strand of JAICJP010000031.1, from coordinate 17,949 downwards.
CGCTGACGTCGCGCTGCCACTCGACTACCTGCCGCAGCCACGCCAGGCGCTGCTCGTCCTGCGCGGAAACCGGACCGTCCTTGTACTTCCAATGGGCCGCAATCCCTTCCTCGGCCATTTTGTGCATTTCTTCGGTGCGGATCTGGATTTCAAAAGGCGTGCCATCTTCCGTAATAACCGAGGTGTGCAGGGATTGGTAAAAATTAGGCCGCGGCATGGCAATGAAATCTTTAATCCGGCCTGGCACCGGGCGCCAAAGATTGTGAATGATGCCGAGAACCGCGTAGCAATCCTGCAGCGAACGCGTGATGACCCGCATGGCGCACAAATCGTAAACCTGGTCAACCGAGATATGCTGCTTCTGAAGTTTCTTGTGAATGCTGAACAGCCGTTTGATTCGGCTTTCCACCCGGGCCTGAATTCCAGCTTCTTTCAGCTTGTCGTTGATAATCTTCTGGGTTTTTTCCAGAAACGCTTCGCCCTGTTTTCGGCGCGCATTGACTGCCTTCTCGACCTGCTCGTATCCCACCGGGTCGAGGAAACGGAACCCCAGGTCCTCGAGTTCGCCGCGGATCTTGCCCATTCCGAGCCGGTGCGCGATGGGGGCGTAGATTTCGAGCGTCTCTTCAGCGATCTTGCGCTGCCTCTCAGGATCAAGATGCTCCAGCGTGCGCATGTTGTGCAGGCGGTCCGCCAGCTTGATCAGGACGACCCGGATGTCATCCACCATCGCCAGCATCATCTTGCGGATGTTTTCCGCCTGCTGCTCTTCCCGGGTCGCGAACTCGATCTTGCTGATCTTGGTAACGCCCTCGACAATGTGGGCGACCTGTTCGCCGAACTCCTTCCGGATATCGACGATTGTGACCGAAGTGTCCTCTACCGAGTCATGCAGGAGGCCAGCCGCGATCGCAACCGGGTCCATCTTCATCTCGGCCAAAACCAGCGCGACTTCGAGGGGATGAACGAGATAAGGCTCGCCGGAGGCGCGGCTCTGGCCTTCGTGATGCTTGAGAGAAAAATCGTAGGCTTTCTTGACGATAGAGAGATCGTCATGCGGACGGTTTTCCTGCATCCGCTTCATCAGATCGCGGAATTTGGTCAGGGTAAGGGCAGTGGTAGCGATCTGTTGGCGTAACGTCGCCATGCAGGATTATAGCCCGCGATATCTGGGAAGCCGGAAAGGATGCAGGGCCTGAATAGATTATAGCGGGTTCGATATGGCGAGCGGCGCCTGCACTTTCGCCGCCTGGACGCCCCGGCGGCTGTCACTACAGGGGCACAGCAAACGCGGTCTGCTAAAGTGTTGGGGCATGGTGAACCTTCGAATGGCGCGGGTTCTAGTGAGTGGGGCCTCCGGCCCCATTGGCAAGGCCTTGCTGCCAACGCTGCGTGCCAATGGCGCTCACATTACGCGTCTTGTACGTAATAGCGCCCCGCCAACTTACAGTGACGAGCAGACGATTCCCTGGCACCCGGAAGAACCACTCTCTTCGGACGTGCTCTCCGGCTTCGATGCCGTCATTCATCTAGCCGGCGAGACCATTGTGGGCCGCTGGACCGAGACCAAGAAAACCAAGATCCACGACAGCCGCGTCATCGGGACTCGGAACCTTGCCCAGAGCTTAGCGCAGGCCAAACACCGGCCTCAGATCTTCCTCTGCAGCTCGGCCGTTGGCTACTACGGCAACCGCGACGACGAGCCACTCACGGAAGAAAGCGCACCCGGTAGCGGGTTCCTGGCCGAGGTATGCCAGGAATGGGAAGCGGCAACCCAGCCGGCAGCGGAAGCAGGCATTCGAACAGTGGCCATCCGCACCGGTGTAGTGCTCAGCCGCGAAGGAGGAGCACTGGCAAAGATGCTGCCGGCGTTCAAAATGGGCGTGGGCGGGAAAATCGGCGACGGCCGCCAATGGATGAGTTGGATCGACGTGCAGGATCTCGTAGGGGCCATTCATCACATCCTGAAGAGCGATCTGCTCTATGGCCCGGTCAACATGGTGGCTCCCAGGCCCGTCACCAACGCAGAATTCACGCAGACCCTTGCCTCCGTGCTCTCCCGGCCTGCGGTGTTTCCCATGCCTGCGTTTGCGGTCAAGCTGCTTTTTGGTGAGATGGGAGAAACCGTTCTGCTCGGAAGCCAACGAGTGGAACCGACGCAGTTGGTATCGAGCGGGTACCCATTCCGCTTCCGCGACTTGCGGGCTTCGCTGCAAAATACCCTCAAAACTTAGTACCAGTTCACGTGCACATGTGATTTCGATCACAGCTTGGGATCCGGTGGCCTGTAACACTGCCGGGTAATGCGGATCCGGAAGACACTCACCGCCGCGCTGTTTCTGGCTATGTTGACATGCTGGAGTGCACCCTTGTCGTTTGCGGGTAGCAGTTCCGGCTCCCGAACTGCCGGCCGGCCAGATGCGCAAAATCATTCCTGCTGCCCCGGCCTCCACTCGAAGGCGTCCACACTTCAGTTTGTGCTTCTGAGCGGGGTCCCCATGGCGCCATGCGGTGATCGGCATCCGTGCTGTGCGCAGAGAGGCCCTGAGAACGTTCCTGAGGTGACAGCATCCACGCAGCTAAGACCGACGCACGCCGCCGATAAGTTCTCGCGCACAGGCGATCAGAATCTGAGCCCCCGGCTAGAGCTGCGCACCCCAGCCTCTGTTCCGGATATTTCTCCTCCTTCCCTGTGGACCACGGTGCTTCGCATCTGAGTTCCCGCCGCGATAGGCGTAATCCATTTCCTTGCAGGCCCAGTGCAACAGGTCTGCGGCACATTTCGCGGGCCAAGCCCGCAGAACCGAATCATCCAGGAGATTTGAAAATTATGAAACACACCTTGTTAGCTCTCATCCTCGCCCTCACCGCAGTTTCGTGGGCACAAGACGCCACCCCAGCCCCTTCCACTGATCAGCAGACGACTACGGAAAAACAAAAATCTGCTTGCTGTGACAAGATGTCCGCGTCCGACTCGAAAGACATGAAGATGTGCCCACGTCACGGCAAGCACGCGAAGGGGGGCAAAGGTTCCTGCTGCGCTGGAGAGAAGGCCATGTCTTGCTGCAGCAAGGACGGCAAATCTTGCATGAAAGACCACAAGGCGGCGGCCGCTTGCTGCAAAGATTGCGGCAAGGACAAGACTGCCTCATCGTGCTGCGGTAAGGATTGTGCGGAAGGCTGCTGCTCGAAGAATGCGGAGGCAGCTATGAATTGCTGCCATCACGCGAGCCACAGCTAGCGACTGTAACCGAGCAAGGGGGCCCTGGTGAATGCCGGGGCCTTTTCTTTCATCCGAGGCATGGGGCTCCCCATTGCGCGCTTCGCGCGCAACCGCGGACGAGGCGGCCGCGGCTACACAAACTTCATTTCACTGCTGGTTTGGGCGGTTCATTTCCTCCTGCAGTTTCTGCAGGAGTTGGGCGCGCTGCTCGGTGGTTAGTTCGCGCTGCAGTTCCTCGAGCGCGAGGGCGACGATGTGGTAATGGTGTGCGCCCGAAAATCTGGGATCTGAAGTTATGTTCAACCAGAGTTGGTGCATCAGTTCCAGATCTTGCGCGCGCAGCCGCGGAGTGTGCGGGCCCAAGGCATATTCCCGGATGGAACCGTCAGGAGCGCAGACCTCCAGCATGAGGCGAGGGCGAGGCTCGGCCAGCCGCTCCCACGCGTCACCTGTGAGTTTTGCCTGTTCATCGGCGCTCAGCTTGTTGGAAAGGCCGCATACAACGCGGCTGGAATCCAGACGCTGGGCCGTCACCATAATAGCTTCAAAGACATCGGTCGCAGGCACGACCAGCAGCGATATCGGCTTCCCTTCTTTTTCCGCCACGGCCACAGCCGCCGTAAATAGTTCCTGCTCGTAATGATCGAAGACCTGGCTGGCTTCGAAGACGGTGCTGCCGCTGAAACTGTGCTCACGGTGATACAGTCTGGCACTCATCACGACGACATCCTGCTTCGCCGTGTTGGTATGGCTCAGGATGTGGCGAAGGTAATACAAATTTCGAGGATCGCGCACGGCGACCAGCACATTACCCGGCCTGACTCCCATCGCGCCGCTGCCGAGTTCCTGATTTCCGTAGACGCGAAACTGATCGAGGTTCTCGGGCCTGCCCTTGCGTTCATGGACTACCCGACGCTCGGAGTAGCTGAAGATGATGAAAAACAGCGCGCTGAAGGCAAGGCCGCCAATCGTAGCCTGCTTCTTCGTCAGCAAATTAACCACGGCCGTTGTGAACAGTACGGCGGCTACGAGGATCACGCCAAGCGGAATCTCGCGCTCCCAGAGATGAATGTTGCCGGGGACCTTCCATTGCCGCCCTCCGGGCTCTTTGTACCTGAGCACGAGCACGGCCAATGACATCATGGCAAAACTCCAGATCACGCCAAAGGCGTAGAGCCCGGCCAGGGTAAACACGTTGCCGCGGGTGGCAATGATCGTCACCAACTGCAAGCCGACAATGAGATTGATGATGCGATAACTAGTCCCGAACCGCGGATGCGGTTTCTGGAACGCCGCGGTAAGAACCCCGTCTTCTGCCACGCGGTTGAGCACCCCGTTGGCACCAACGATGGACGTATTTTGCGCACCCGAGAGAATCAGCACGCCGACCAGCACCACAAATCCGTGGAACAGCAGCTTGATCCATACCGGGCCCACCAGATACATCGCAATGCCGCCGATCAGGTTCCCGAAATAATCAGGGCGCACCTGATCGGGGACGATCATCACGGCAAAAAATGAGACCAAGGACGTGAACAGCAGGCTGTAGATGAAGATAACTAGGCCGGTTTTCTCGAGATTCTTCAGCTTGGGGTGCGCGATTTCGCGGTTTACCTGGGCCAGGGTCTCCTCGCCGCTCATCGCCAGAACGGAGTGGCCGAACCCGACGAACACGATGATGAAGGTCAGAAAGGCCGATCCGGTCGCCAGATGCGGAATCGACGTATTCGCAAGCCAGCCCAAGGATTCGCTGTTCAGCGGCACGATGCCGGGCCGGAACGGACTGGGGGGAATCTGAACGGGTACGCGCAACACCGTGACCGTGCACCAGATGATTAAGACCACCACCATCGCAGTGGTAATGATCATGATCTGCACGGCTTTCTGGCTGGACTCGTGAATGCCCTGCGTGTTTTTCCACCAGAAGTAGATCGCCACCAGTGCGCCAAAGCTGGCAGCGAAGGCGTTATCGGGAAAATGGGGCAGAGGATGCCCGGCGTACTGCCCAACATCCTTGATGAAACCGGCGAGATATTGACCTGCAACCACTGCACTGATGGGACCGGTCAGCACGTAATCGAACAGAAGCGCCGAAACGGAGAACTTCGCCAAAGTTCCCCCCATCGCTTCCTTAACGACCTTGTACACCCCACCTCGAGTAAACATGCTGCTGGACTCGATGTACAGAGCCCGAACCGCGTAGCTGAACAGCATAACCGCGAGGATGAACCAGGGAGCGCTCTTGCCAATGACTTTTTCGGCATCGCCGCCCGCGTAATAGGCGGAGGAAGCGAGATCGGAGAGAACAATCGCAGCAGCACGCCAAAACGAAATGAAGGTCAGCATCACCGTGGTGGCGACGAAGACCTTTACTGCCGGTTTGGAGCCCTCAACAGACGTCGGCATGCCTAGAACGATTGCATACTAAAAATAGGAAAACCTATTGAAGATAGCATACCGCAAGGGGTTCCAAGCTTCGGGGCAATCCCTTATGACGCGATTCGGCACGGTTCTGGAGACCGGGCGCCTCGTCAGGGGTTGCGCGCGAAGGGTGCAATTGGAAGCGATGGAAAAGAAACGGATGCATGGGCTTGAGTGAGGCGTCCCCCCTACACGCGCTGCTCAGTTGGCTTTTTGCGAGGCGATCCACTTGTTAGTACGAGCTTCTAGCAGATCCAGCGGCAGAGTGCCTCCATCCAGGATCTCGTCGTGGAATTTTCGGATGTCGAATTTCGGTCCGAGTTCCTTCTGCGCGCGATCCCGGAGTTCCCGAATCTTGAGCTGCCCTAGTTTGTAACTCAGTGCCTGCGCCGGCCATGAGATGTACCGGTCGGTCTCGCTTTGAATCGTGGGTTCGTCCACCGCTCCGGACTTGCGCATGAACTCGACTACCTGGTCGCGGCTCCAGCCTTTGGCATGAATCCCCGTATCCACGACTAGACGAACTGCGCGGAACAGTTCGGAGGAGAGCCGTCCATAATCCGAAACTGGATCCTGGTAGAAGCCGACTTCTTTGCCCAGTTGCTCAGCATAGAGCGCCCAGCCTTCAATATACGCATTGAAACCAAGACCGTGCAGGCGGAACTTGGGCAATCCCTGAAGTTGCTGCTGGATCGAAAGCTGCATGTGATGGCCGGGAACGCCTTCGTGATATGCCACCGCCTCGTCGTCGATCAGGGAGCGATCCGCAAAGTGCGAGGTGGCAACCACCACGCGCCCGGGACGTTTCCCATCGGGAGTGCCGGTCATGTAATGAGTTGCAGCCGCGGCCTGAAATTCCGGAATCGCCTCCACCGTGACCGGCGACTTGGGGAGCTGTCCAAAGAGTTGCGGGAGCTTCGGCTCCATTTGCGCGATGTAATGGCGGAAGTCGTCCAGGATCTGCTCTGCCGAGGCTGGCTTGTACTTGGGATTGGTTTTCAGCGAGGCGCGGAACGATTCCAGATCGGCAAACCCTTCCTTCTTTGCGATGGCGGTCATCTCGGCTTCGATGCGGTCGATTTCGCGTAGCCCAATCTGATGAATCTCGTCCGCGCTCAGATGAGTGGTCGTGCGCGCGTAGATGTCATTTTCGTAGCGCCTCTGGCCATCCGCGAGCGAAGTGATCGAAAGTGTGGTTCGGCCCTGCGGCGCGTAGTCCGCCTTGATGAACTCGGCGAACTTCCTATAGGCAGGCAACACCTCAGTATTGACCGCGTCCGTGATCTCCCGCGTCAGCCGCTTCTGGTCCTCGGCTGAAATGTCGGCCGGGTACTTCCTGGTGGGTCGGAGAAATGGATCAGCAGCGATAATGCCCTCGCACTGTGCCGGAATCTTCTCCGCCAGGAAGCGCACCGGCATCAACTTGTCTTTCATTCCGGCCCGCAGCACATCCGTGACTTGATTCAGCGCCCGTGGAATCTGATGCAGCCGCGAAACATAATCTTCATAGTGCTTCACCGAGTCCAGGGGAACCGCCTGCGGAAGGTCGGCCAGGCTGGTGTGGATGCCGTTCTGCTGGTTGATTGGCATCTCGTACTCTTTCAGATTGAAGTCCGTGATGCGCTGCTGCAGTGCCCGAACCAGCAGATCATGCGACAGTTGATCCTGATCACTGAGCCCGGTAGTCGGAATCGCCTCCAACCGGCGGAGGAAATCCTCGTCCATTTTGTGCCGCTGCGCGATGGCTTCGAGCGAGAAATCGTTCAGCCGGTCGTTATAGCGGTAGTCGCCAAATGCCGTCGCCCGCTCCGGGAAATTACGGAGATCGGTCTCATACTGCTCCTCGAACAGCGCATTCTGTTCGGCCACACGATCGGCAAGCCGTTTTTCATTTTGGCCAACACTCGGGATGGCAACTGCGATCAGAAGGATAGATGAAACGAAGATACGCATGGGTCCATAGCGTATCAAACGATGCGGTCGGCGCAAAGAAAGCGTTGCCAACAACAAATACGGAGTTCAGGAAGCGGCCGGAGTCTTTTTCACTCCGAAATGCGTGTGCGTAATCCGGTCGTGCCAGCACAGCGAATCCTCATCCAGAAAAGCCCAGGCGTACCCCAGGGCAAGCGAGAGAGCAGAAAGATAGGAAGCTAAAATTCTCCAGCGCCGGAGGGAGCGAGTCGTAGAAGTTCCATCGAAGCGCGTAAGCTCAAGTCCGGCGGAGCGCAGTCCAGGCGTACTGCCCGAGTAGACAATCAGCAAATATTCGTAACCTGCCCAGAAGACGGCGAGCGTCCCGGCAGCAAGACTCAGCAGCTGAATTTCCGGCGGACGCACCGCGGTAATTTTCCAGAATATGCACCCGAAGAGGGCGCATGCCGAAGCAATAATCGCTCCGTCTACCACGGCGGCTGCCACACGCCGTCTCCAAGGGGCGATCTGCAGAGGCACATCAATTCCGAGCCTCTTCTCCGGCGGCTCGACCTGAACCGGTTCGATCATGATGCCCCCCAGAGCGGGAGCTGGCGGCTGAAACTCGGGAACTTCCAGAATCCTTAGTTGCTCACCCACGGGCTCGGCCAACTGATCGGGCGGAGGCGACGGCGGCGCCCACGCAAATCGCGGAAACTCAATGATCTTTGCACTTGTCGGCGGAAGCTTGACTGGGCTCGGCGCTGCTACCTCCGGTTCCGTCGTGATCTCGAATTGCGACGCGGGAGCGGCCTCCGCTTGGCTGCTGTCGAGCGCCAATGCGTTGTTCGAAGACGCTTCGAACGGCGGCAAGGACAAGGCCTCGATTGCTGCCGGCCTGGTCGAGTACTGGATGTTATCGAAGGGTAGTTTCAGTGAAGGATACCGTGGTGGCGGTGCTTTGCGACGCTCGCGATAGCGGTTCAGGCGCTGCGCCAACTCATCCCGCCACGCTTCAACAGTGGCTTCGGCCTCATGGTTTAACGCAGCGCTTTCGACTGCGACTCCGGCGTCCGCCGCCTCGGCTATCGATTGGTTGGGAGACGGCTCCGCTACGCAACTGCAAACATCACTACACTTCGGACAATTCATGAAACGATCCCGAGTATGAGGCCAGCACTTCCGGCATGCAACCGGAGCGAACCAACGGCAATCCTAGCCTTTGTCGTCACTTTGCGACGCTGCGATTGGCATGCTACCTTCACGTTGCCGCCACCTAATGACGCCAATACGCACGCCTGCGATCGACACTCATCTTGCGTTGATTCTTTCCAATGACTCTGCGCACTAGATTCCTTATCACGGCGCTGGTGCTTTGTCATCAGCTTCTCTTGCCGAAGCTAGTAACCAGCCAGTTGCTTGCCCCCCTTGCCGAGAAACGAGTGCCTGCCTCTGACGAACAGGCTGGAGCCCAGGGGCCGTGCGCGGAGCAAGCCGCCAAAGTACAGGATGAAAACATTCCGACAATCTGCGCGATCCAGCAGGAAAAAACCGGCGACATCTACAAACTTCGCGGCAACGTAGAAATTCACTACAACACATACATTTTGCGAGCGGATGAAGTCACCTATGACGACCATACTGGTCAAGCCACGGCGTCCGGACACTTCAGAGTCGACGGCGGACCAAACGATGACCACATCCAGGCCAGTCATGGCACTTACAACCTAACCACCGAGACGGGAAAGTTCTACGACGTCACCGCAACGACCGGCATGCAACTACGAGGCAACCGTGTGACCCTTACGTCGACCGCGCCGTTCGCCTTCAGCGGCAAGATCGTCGAGAAAACCAGCTCGGATCACTATGTGGTCTACGACGGCAGCATTACCACGTGCCAGCTTCCCCAGCCGAAATGGATGTTCCAGGCCCACAAAGTTATGGTCGATGTGGGCGGCAACGCTACCATTTACCGCAGCGATTTTCTGCTGCATGGCTTTCCCATCTTTTACTTTCCGTATGCGACGCACCCGGTCGCTCGCGAGGCGCGGCATTCCGGCTTTCTAATGCCCTCCGCAGGACGATCCTCCACCAAGGGGAACGTTGTGGGTGACTCCTTCTACTGGGCGATGAACCGCAGCATGGACGCATCCTTAGGGGCGGAATACTATTCCAAGCGCGGGTGGTCGCAACGCGGAGAGTTCCGGGCCCGGCCCAGCAATACTTCCTACATCGACCTCAATTATTTTGGGGTGATCGATCGCGGCATTGTCATCAGCAGCGGCAGTCGTCCAGTCCGCGAAGGCGGCCAGGAAGCCCGCCTTACCGCAGAAGGAAATTACTACGGGATTCGGGCAGTCTCCGATATCGATTACCTGAGTTCATTTCTGTTTCGCCTGGCGTTCAACGAGGTCTTTACGCAGGCCATCAACTCGGAAGTAAAGTCCCAGGTCTTCTTAGCCAAAAATTACAAAGGCTTTTCCTTCGGAGGAGTGGTCGAGCGCTATCAGGACTTCTTTCAAACCGTCGATGCCACCACCGGCAAGCTGTCAAATCCTCCAGCCTTCGACTCCATACGGATTCTGCATACTCCCAGCATTGATGCATCCAGCGTCGACCGGCCTCTCTGGCACTTGCCGCTACTGTGGTCGGTTGACGGCTCCTTCTCCGGACTATCTCGGAGTGAACCTGGTTTTTCCACCAGCAGTGTCCTGGGACGAGTGGATCTGAGCCCCGAGATTTCCATGCCCCTGCACTTTTGGGGATGGTCGCTGCGCCCGGCTCTGGCCCTACACGACACCTACTACACGCAGCGATTCGTGAATGGCGCCGCGTCCAATGACCCCACCAACCGCGAAGCCCTGGATGCCTCGGTCGAAGTCCGGCCTCCCGCCCTGGAAAAAGTCTTCCAGCGGGAATTTCTAGGCAAGACGTGGAAGCATGTCATCGAACCCCGAATCGTCTACCGAATGGCCACAGGAGTGAACGATTTCGCGAACGTCCTCCACTTCGATGACCGGGACATTCTCAGCAACACGCACGAAGTGCAGTATGGATTCATCACCCGGTTGTACGCGAAGCGGAAGCAGTCGTCCGTTCAGGAATGCGAGACGCCCATGACCGGGCTCGCGGTCGGAGCGGCTGCCCCGGAGCAGACCGTCCCTTGGGAGCGCCCTAGAACGCTTGAGGGCCAACCCTGCATTCCCGGTCCCCAGGTACGGCAGGTTGCCACTTGGGAGGTCGCGCAAAAATATTTTCTTGACCCGACCTTTGGCGGAGCCTTAGCCACAGGCCAGCGGAACGTTTTCGCCACGACGGAAGATCTCACCGGCATTGCCTTTATAACCGAACCCAGACATCTCTCCCCCCTCATCTCAAGATTGCGCGTGGCCAGCGGAAGCCGCACCGACACCGAGTGGGACCTGGACTACGATTTCCAGCTGCACCGGGTGAACGCCAATACTCTGCTGGTGAACTACAACGCCGGTCCCTTCACGTTCGGCGGTGGCGATGCCTTTCTGCAGATTCCTCAGACCACTTCGGTTCAACCGGGGCTGGGACAAGGCAAGTGCGGCCCGGTAAGCGGCAGCCGACAGGTCACCTGTAAGTTTCAGCAGTTCCGACTCGCCCTGGGTTACGGCAGTCTCACCAAACGAGGCCTAAGCGCCGCCGCTAGCGTCGGCTTCGACTCGGAAACCAAGAAACTCCAGTTTGCGACCGCCCAAACGACATACAACTGGGACTGCTGCGGCATTACCCTCGAGTACCGCCGCTATGCCATCGCAAACCTGCGCAATGAAAACTTGTTCCGTTTCACCTTCAGCCTCGCCAATATTGGCGCCTTCGGAAACCTCAGACGCCAGGAACGCCTCTATTGAGGTCCAGACGCTGATACCATAGCAACATGCAGTCGTCGCCAGCCCAGCTCGCGGCAAAAGCCTCCCAGTTGCAGGCTCATCTGAAGAGTCTAGGCCGCACCCTGGTCGCCTACTCGGGCGGAATTGACTCTGCCTATCTCGCATGGGCCGCTCACAAGGAATTGCAGAAAAACATGTTGGCGGTGACCGCCGATTCCCCGAGCCTCGCCCGAACGCAACTGGCGGACGCGTTGCAATTCGCCGAGGAGCAAGGCATCCCGGTGGAAGTCGTTTCCACCTTCGAACTGGAGCGAGTCGAATATGCACGCAACGACGGCCAGCGCTGCTTCCAGTGCAAGGATGAGCTTTTCACGGTTATGGAAAACTTGCGCCAGGAGCGCGGTTTCGACACGATTGCGTATGGCGTCAATGCGGACGACCAGGGAGACTTCCGGCCCGGGCAAGCGGCAGCGAAACTGCACCACGTTGCGGCCCCGCTCCTGCAAGCTCAGTTGACCAAGCAGGACATTCGTGAAATGGCGCGCAGTGCTGGCCTGCGCCTGTGGGACAAACCCGCCGCAGCTTGCCTGTCCTCGCGCATCGAGTACGGGCGGCCGGTCACTCGTGAGGCGCTGGATGTGGTGGAGCGCGGTGAGGATGCGATTCGCGCTCTCGGATTTCGCCAGTTCCGGGTTCGCCACCACGGAGACATCGTACGCATTGAGATCGACCGCGACGAATTGCCTCGCGCTCTGGACCCCTCAGTGGCCGCCCAGTTCACGGCCATCTTCAAGCAACTCGGCTTCAAGTTCGTGACCCTCGACCTGGAAGGATTCCGCTCGGGATCAATGAACACGCTCTTACCTCTGGACCAATTGCATCGCGGCCGGTAACAGGGCCGGATGCGGGTTCACTCGCCATCGCTGTGAGATAATCGAAGCGCACTAATGCTGAGGCGGTTTTGGGTGATGCTAATTCGACGTTCCCTGTTCATTCTGCTGTTGATTTGCATGGGCTGCGCGGCCCAGTCCGCTCCGCCCGACGTGGCTCGAAAGGTCGAGCATCAGGTGCGATCGTTTTACACCATTCCCGCAGATGTGAAAGTCATTGTCGGCTCGATAGTCCCATCCAACGAAATGCCCGGATACGACTCCGTCCCGGTCAAAATTGATGGCGGTGACGGCAAGCCCAAGGACTACCAGTTCCTCATCTCCAAAGATCGCGCTACCATGCTGCGCGTCACCAAGTTTGATTTGAACAAAGATCCTTTCGCTGACCTGATGAGCAAAATCGATGTCAGGGGCAGGCCGTCGCGGGGCAACAAGTCCGCCAAGGTCGTGGTCGTTAACTTCGATGACTTTGAGTGCCCCTATTGTTCGAAGATGCACTCTACCTTGTTCCCGGAGATTTTCAGGGAATACGGCGACCGCGTGAATTTCATTTACAAGGATTACCCCCTGGCCGAAATACATCCTTGGGCAATCCATGCCGCGGTCGACGCCAACTGCCTCGCGGCCCTGAACAACGAAGCCTATTGGGACTACGCCGATACCATCCACGCCAGCAAGCGAGATGTCGACAACGAGAAGAGCCCACCTGCGCGGAATGACCTCCTTGACAAAATGGCGATGCAGCAGGGACAGAAACACAATGTGGACCTGCCCAAACTGCAATCCTGCGTCAAAGGGCAGAATGAAGACGCGGTGCGAGCGTCCATGAAGGAAGGGGATGCGATCGGCGTCAACGCCACCCCTACATTGTTCATCAATGGCCAGAAAATTGACGGGGCAGTTCCAGTTGCAGAAGTCCGTGCCGCTCTGGATCAGGCTTTGAGGGATGCGGGCCAGCCCGTACCTCAGCATTCTCCCGCGGCCCCACTGCCCGCATCCAGGTAGACGCGGCTCAAATTGCTGTCCCAGGTCCTGAAGGACTTCAGTCGAGAGTGCGCATCAAGAACGGGAGAATATCTTCTTGAAAAAAACTTCATCGCTGGTTCAGTCAGGCGTTGTCCTATGGGCGGCCTTTCTGCTGGCGGCTCTGGCCGGCTGCAATTCCAAACCAGGCAGCGACGTGATGGCTACCGTCGATGGCCGCAAAATCTTCCGCTCGGATGTCGATAAATATTACGAGAACAATGTCGCCTCGGCGCAGCAGCCTCCTAGCGGAGAACAGGCGACCGCACTTCGGCTAAATATCCTGCACCAGATGATCGACGACGAAATCCTGATGCGCCGCGCGGAAAAGCTGGGCCTGCTCGCCACTGACGAAGAGGTCGACCGCAAGTTTAACGAGTACAAATCTCCATTCACCCAAGAAGAGTTCGACAAGCGCCTGCAGGAGAAAAAGATTTCTCTTGCCGATTTCAAGCGCGACATCCGCCGCTCGATCACCGTCGAGAAGGTCCTGAACAAGGAAGTCTCATCCAAAATTAACGTCACCGACCAGGACATTACCAGCTACTACAACGAGCACAAAGCAGAGTTCAACCTGATCGAACCTCAGTATCACCTGGCCGAGATTCGCGTTACACCCGGCCCCAATCCCCAGGTGCAGAATCAGAATGACAAAGCGCAGAATGATGCGGACGCCCGCAAGAAGATCCAGATGATTTCCAATCGCCTGGACAGTGGCGACGACTTTGCCAGCCTGGCGATGCGCTACTCCGAGTCTCCCGAAACTTCCGGTAACGGAGGCGATTTAGGCATGGTCATGGAGTCGCAATTGCGCTCCATCGATCCCGCTACTCGGGAGGCCGTAATGAAGCTCAAGCCCGGCCAATATAGCCCCATCATTCCCATCGTGAATCCCGGCAACAAGCAGGTCATGGGATATCGCATTGTGAAGCTGATTTCTAAAGAACCGGCCGGCCAGCGGGAGTTGGCCGACCCTCGCGTTCAGCAGGCCATCCGCTCGCAATTGCATGACAGGCGCGAACAGTTGCTGAAGGCCGCGTATTACGAGGTGCTGCGGGATTCCGCCAAAGTTGAGAATTATTACGCCAAGAACATTCTTGACAGCAACGGGCTGGAAAAGAAGTAATCTTCGTTCGCTTACTCGACGATACCCAGCACATCCCCGGCATTCACCGCGGCGCCTTCTCTGACTACGATCTTCTGAATCTTCCCTTTTTTCGGGGATTTCACTTCGTTCTGCATCTTCATCGCCTCTACCACCAGTACCCCAGTGCCGGCGTCAACCTCGGCTCCCTCACGAAGAAGAATCCGCACCACCTTGCCAGGCATGGGAGCGGTAAGCTTCCTCGGCCCGTGGTCGTCAACGGCCCGCGCTCGTGAGCGCAACGAACGCGGATCCCGCACTTCTGCCTCATACCGCACACTCCCCACCCACAAATGCAAATCACTGCCGGCGCGCTCGCACTTGACCTCGTACGCTTTATTTCCCAGCCGCAAAGAAATGACGTCCGGGCGCGCAAGCACGGCATCCACCTCGATCTCCCGGCCATCGAGGCGGCAGGCCCACCGCCCTTCAATCTGGCTCAGTTCGAGCCGGTGATTGGTACCGTCAATGGAAATCTCGTAAGTCATCTATGCAGGCACAGCCCGTGTAGGGACAGCCGTCTCGGCTCTCCAGGAGCGAAGCTCGACCATGCGAGCACCCAATCTCACTTCAAACTCTCGCGACGTGCCGCCGCTTTCCAATTCGAATGAACACTCATCACATTCTGCGGACTCTCCATCGCCGCTCGCTCCAACGGCCCCGCGGCCGCTTGTCCCATCATGGCGAACATGCCAGCCGCAATCACCGCCGCTTCCTCCGCCCCAGGGTCAGGATGTCCATCCGCCTGCCTTGTTTTCTTCAACAGGCGATCCAGGAATCCCGTATCGATTTTGCCCGCTTGAAAATCCTGGTCACTCAGAATGCGCCGGAAAAGGGAGATGTTCGTCTTGATGCCGCCGACAAAATACTCATTGAGCGCCCGCTGCAGACGTCCTATCGCCTGAGCCCGATCCGTGCCGTAGCCGATCAACTTGGCCAGCAGCGGATCGTAATCCATGGGCACGGTCCAGCCCTCGTACATGCCGCTGTCCCGCCGGATCCCGGGCCCAGAAGGCGCCAGCAGCAGCGTGATCTTCCCCGGGCTTGGAAAGTAATTGTTGTCGGGATCTTCGGCATAAATGCGGCATTCGATGGCGTGCCCCCGGATATTCACCTCTTCCTGTCGGAACGGCAGATGCTCTCCATTGGCGATATGAATCTGCAGATGGACCAGATCGAGGCCGGTGATGAGTTCCGTCACCGGGTGCTCGACCTGCAGACGTGTATTCATCTCGAGGAAATAAAAGTTCTTTTGCTGATCCACCAGGAACTCAACCGTGCCGGCGTTGGTGTATCCCGCCGACTGCGCCACGCGAACTGCCGTTTCTCCCATTCGCCGCCGCATATCGGGGTCGACGATCGGGGAGGGCGCCTCCTCGACTACCTTCTGATGGCGCCGTTGTAGCGAGCATTCCCGCTCTCCGAGGTAAACCGTATGCCCGTGCTCGTCCGCGAACACCTGCATCTCGATGTGGCGGGGATTCACGATCGCCTTCTCGAGGTAAACTTCACCGTCGCCAAACGCACGCTCGGCCTCGCTCTGCGCTCCCTCCAGGGAGGATTTAAGCTCATCGGGCGAATGCACCAAGCGCATGCCCTTGCCTCCCCCACCCGCCGCGGCTTTCAGCATGACCGGATACCCGATGCGCTCGGCAACGGCCTGCGCCTGCTCGAACGAATCCAGCCCTCGAGATGTCCCCGGCACAAACGGTACTCCAGCCTTTTCCATGGCTTGCCGAGCCCGCGTCTTTGATCCCATGGCATCCATGGCAGCCGCAGTCGGCCCGATAAACTTCACCCCGGCACCCGCACAGGCCCGAGCAAACTGCGCGTTCTCGGAAAGAAAGCCATAGCCCGGGTGAATGGCATCCGCTCCGGATTGCTTTGCCACAGAAATAATCTTGTCGATGTTGAGATAACTTTCCTTGGCTGCGGCGGGCCCGACGGGATACGCCTCGTCAGCTTTCCGGACGTGGAGAGAAGCACGATCCACGTCCGAGTACACCGCGACCGCCGAGATTCCCATCTCATGGCAGGCCCGGATCACGCGAACGGCAATCTCACCGCGATTGGCAATCAGAATCTTCTTAAACATAGAAGCCTATCTGGGAACAGCCGCCATCGGCTGTCCAGTCGAGCGAAGCTCGACCGATACCGCGGAGATCGCGACTCGACATTGTAACGGACCAGCGCGATCCCCACTGTGATCCTCTGCCATCCAGCCTGCTACTGCCGCACGTCGAGAACTTTCCCTCATAATAATTGCGGCAGCCTACTGAAACTCACAATGCGACCGCGAGCCGCCGGAAACAGTTCAACCGTACCTCCCGCCACTTCCAAGTCCCGAGCTTGGGCTCACGGGATCACGCTCGTACTCCTTCTTGTGACCAGTGTTGTCGTTCGCCTGGTCTGCCTGGCTTGCAAGCCCTTCTGGTTCGACGAGGCGTTCAGCGTCGAGGTGGCCCGGCTCACCTGGCCCAACTTCCTGCACCTGCTCTGGTGGAGGGAAGCCAATATGTCGCTCTATTACGTGCTGCTGCGCGGCTGGCTGCACTTTAGCCAAAGCCCCTATTTCGTTCGCAGCTTTTCGGTTCTAATGGCGATCCTTACCCTGCCAGCAATCTACTGGCTTGGACGCCTGTTGTTCGACCGGCGGGTAGCGTTGATCGCCGCCGCCCTGTTTACGTTCAACGCCTACGACGTTCGCTATTCACAGGAGGCGCGAAGCTATTCTCTGTTCCTGCTGCTTGTCACGTTGTCTTCCGGCCTACTCGTCTGGTGGTTGGCAGAGCCCTCGCGTCGTCGGCTGGGAGGATACATCGCCGCCAGCGTCCTCGCGTCCTACTCCCATTTTTATGCCTTGCTGCTGATCGCCGCGCATTGGCTGGCATTGAAGCTGACTCGGCCGCCGCAGATTGCAGAGGACCTGCCGGGCTCACGTCTCCGGAGAGCCTGGTGGACCACTGGGGTTCTGGTGCTTCCGCTACTGGTATTTATCGCAAAAACTGGGGCCGGACCGATCCGCTGGATACACAGCCCCGGTCCGCGAGATCTGGTTGAATTCTTCGAGCATCTGTGCGGAAGCGATCACTGGGCTCTTGCCCTGCTCTATGTCGCCACCTGTGCTGTAGCGGCATCTTCGGTCGGCCCGCGCCTGTGGAAACGGGATCCCAGCCGCGACGTATGGCGTTTGCAGTTCTTGCTCATCTGGTTCTTCTTCCCGATCGTATTAACTGTCCTACTCTCGTTTGCGAGACCGGTATTTCTGGGGCGCTACATGATCTTCTGCCTGCCTCCGCTGCTGATCTTGGCCGCTGCCGGCCTGGAGCGCTTGCGCCGCCCCTGGATGCTCGGAGCCGCACTCGCCGTCATGCTTTTCTTCTCTGTCCAGGGCGTCTTCTTCGTCTACGGCCACGATTTCGACAGCGAGCGCGACACTTCCGAGTCCGCCAGCAACTTCATTCTCGATCAAGCCAAGCC
>JAICJP010000330.1 GCA_025928375.1 Candidatus Sulfotelmatobacter sp. | reverse complement strand
GCAGGGGATTCAGAGTCTGCAAACCATCTCCCCAATTTGGACATGTGGGAAGATTTTGTGGTCGGTCGATACAAACAGGGAAAATCTGAGTCTGATTTTCGTCAATATGACGCTACGGCAACCCCACGGGTGGCGGAGTTCTACCGCACAAATCACGAGAAGCAAACCCTAGACTATGTCCTGAGCAAAGAGAAGCAGTACTTTGGACTGAAGCGCGGGAAGAAGAGCGTCTGGGAGGCAGCGGAATACCTGAACACTCTGATTGATGACAGCGACCCGGACACCGACCTAACCCAGATCGAACATCTGTTGCAGACCTCCGAGGCCATCCGCCAGGACGGTCATCCCCGCTGGATGGTGTTGGTTGGATTTATCCATGACCTAGGGAAATGCCTCTGCTTGTACGGAGAGCCACAGTGGGGAGTCGTCGGCGACACCTTCCCGGTGGGATGCGCCTGGTCTGATCAGGTCGTTTTTCCCGCATACTTCAGCGCGAATCCGGATGCCAGTAATCCCCAATACCAGACGAAGTACGGGATCTATGAGCCAAGCTGCGGCCTGGAAAATGTCCATATGTCATTTGGACATGACGGCTATATTGCGGAAGTAATGAAGCCCTATCTCGCCGACGAAGCTCTCTACATGCTTCGTTTTCATTCGTTCTATGCATGGCATCGGCATGGGGCTTATCAGCACTTGGAAAATGAGAAGGACAAGGCGATGAAGGAATGGGTGAAAAAGTTCAATCCGTACGACCTGTATTCTAAAGGACACTCCAAGCCGGACCTGAAACAGTTGAAACCCTACTACGATGACCTCTTCGCTGAGTTCTTGCCTGAGAAAATATCCTGGTAGCCTGTTGTGTCGAGTGCTGGTAATGGAGGTTCCCTTAAAATACTTGCTGTCCGCAACATCGATGGCGGTGCCTGGGGACAAGAGCCGACCGTTGTAGCGCCCGACGCGCTCCGGTCGGCTTTTCTGGTACACCGAGCAGCCGAAGCAGTGAGCAAAATAACAATGCCCAGAATCATGATTTGAGTCCAGGCATTACGCTTCCCTTTTTAATTTTAAGCTGATTTCTTCGCGGCCTTTACTTTTGCCCATCGAGCGCGTTGAGCTGCAGCAATTTTCTTCCGTGCTGCGACTGATAAACTCCGCTTCTTCGGCCTTGAGACTACGCTCGCTTTGCTTCCGTTCGACCTAGCCTTAGCCCACCGTACTCTTTGGGCGGCAGCAATTCTCGCCCGTCCTGCTGCCGAAATCTTATGAGTTCCTCCATTGGCCCCGAAGGAGGCACCGAAGGCTGAGAGCGCTGCACTAATGCCTTTCAGTTCCCGTGTTAAGCGATCTTGTTCTTTCTTCAGAGTCTGGACTACGCTAGCTATTTTCGTCATTAACTCCCCCTCGCGTGTATTGTAAGTGATCTCTGCATTGACTAACAATCGTAAGCTGGTTGGCGAGTGTCGGATTGAAGTCGCTGCGCGATTTGAGCTTGCCTGGGAACTCGACTCCAGTGCGCGTGATTCTTCTGACTGCCGCGGCGGAAAAGAAGCAGATCGTCGAAGCGGTACAACTCGGTGCTCGCGGAGTCGTGCTGAAAGACAGCGCCACTCAGTTGCTTCTTAAGGCTATCCAGACCGTTATGGCTGGGGAATGCTGGGCAGGGCGCGAGAGCGTGTCCAATCTCGTGCGATATCTGCGCACGCTGATTCATTCCGCGCACGATCAAGCCACCCGGAAAAAGTTTGGTCCGACCCCACGGGAACTGGAGATTGTTTCAGCCGTCGTGGCAGGCTATTCCAATAAGGAAATAGCCGATCATTTCAAGATCGCCGCACACACGGTGAAACATCACCTTAGCACCAACGTCGGCAAGATAGGCGTTTCTACGAGGCTGGACTAGCGCTGTTTGCCGTAAACCAATCGATACCATTGGCACACATTGGTTGGCGACGTTGGATCAAAGCTTGAAGGATAAAATGGATGAGGTGGAATTGATCTGAGTCGATTGTGGAATCCTGACCAGGGCCGACGCCGGAGAGGACAGGTGAATATGTATGGCTCCGACCAGTATCGTTCCTCGAAATAGTTCTTTGTACATCTTCGTACCTGCTCGAAACGGTACCCTTAGGTCTTCATATTTTTAACGAACGCATCGATTTGAGCAAAACAACGGCGCAATCTCCTGTTCATCGGCTTGCACCTGTGTAGCGTACTCCCGCATGTCATCTCCTAGACCGTTGACAATGGAAATGAATTCAGCCGCCCCAAACCTGTATTCAAATTGGGTCTAAGTGTGGCTCGTACAGATCTGGACGCGAAAAGCTCAACCAGTGACGTTGCTGACCAGACTCGAGTGTAAAATAACAAGAAACGTCCACAACGGAACTGGCGCCCATACCCGTGTACTTGTGGAGTTGTGCGCAAACGCAGGCTACAAGTGGGAAGTCCGCGGCCTCCTTTCGTAAAATAGCAAACCATTCGGCGTTCCTTACACCTTAGTTACCCAGAACGACCACCTGAAGTGAGAGCTTGTGCGGCAGAATTAGGTGCCCGCTTCGTGGTAGTAACAGCACTTCGCCCCATTGATCAGTCTTAGTACCTCGTAGTTCAAAGAGACGCACGCAGCAAGTCAGGCGCTCCGGTCGGACTCATGGGGTGTGAAACCTTTCCCCGAAGTCGTCAAATACAAAGGGGTTCCAGCCGCGATTTGACAACGGCTGCACAGAAGCCTAGCCTTGTAATTGAGGTGGTTACCACCTTCTCCTCATTTCAGGTTCCCTGAACTAAGTCAGCCCATCTGAAGTAGTCTTTCTTAGCAACTCCAACCTTAGGAGGTTGCCTATGTTTGCACGCAATATCTCTATCCATCTGAAATCCAATATGCTTTCGGATTACACCCGTACCTTTGAGAACGATGTTCTTCCTTTACTTCGCAAGCAGAAGGGCTTCAAGGACGAAATCACATTGTCCAATCCCGGCAGTCTAGATGTGGTTGCGATCAGTCTCTGGGAGAACAAAGCTAATGCAGAAGCTTACAACACCAATACTTACCCAGAGGTGTTGAAGACCTTCGCAAGAATGATCGACGGAACACCCAATGTCCAGACCTTTGAGTCCGTCACCTCCACCTTCCATAAGGTTGCCGTAGCAGCCTAAAAGACCTGTAACTGTGTCGCACGGGAAGGCGGTTAACTCCGCCTTTCCGCCTTAAAAGCGCCGAGCACGAATCGTATTAGACCGGAGACTCTGTCTTATGAAAATCCTTTTATTGGCCATTCTCTCTCTGTGCTTTTGCCTAACCGTCGCCGTCGCTCTCTCTCAGGACGCGCCCAATCAGGCACCGAAGACTCAGGCCGCCGCCGGAGGTCGATTAACAGCCATCATGGGCACAGTTGAGGAAGGTGGCGACAAATTGAGGTTCGTCACCGAACAAAGAGCTTGGAGAGTAGACAATCCGGAAATTCTTGAGGGTCATGAAGAACACTACGTGCACGCGAAGGCTTACGTCTACCCGGATAAGAATCTGATTCACATCACGGAAGTGAAGATACCCACTGCACGTGAGACCAGGGAAGCCGATATAAAGTGAGCGCAAGACCCTCCCGCTCCGCCCGGCGGCAGTGCCACCGTCGCCGTGATCACGCCCTGCGGATCGAACCCAGTGCTCAACCGTTCTACTGCCTTAAGACTTTCGAGCAGCAGTCCAGAGCACACCTGCAGAAACACCGCGACCGTGATCTCAGCGATCACCAGCGCCGAACGCATGCGATTGCTCGAGCGACTAGAAGTTCCCGAACGGCCGCCTTCCCGTAAAGACGAAATAAACTGCGAGCCGGCAACATACAGTGCCAGCACGGATCTGTCCCGCCCTATCTCAGCGGCAGGCCAATGAAGGCTTGCGGCATCATCGTTGCTCTGCTGTTATTGCTGTGCATTGGCCCAGGTCCTTACCGATCTTGTGGACCTCGAACGTTGGCTCGCCTGAGGCGTCCTTGGCCTTCTTGCCAAAAAGTTCCACCCGTTCTCCGGGCTTCAGCGACTGGTTTTGTCTGTTGGTGAGGTTGTAGGTCTGGCTGGTCTTTTCAGTGACAAGCTTGTCGCCCTCACCAGCCACACAGCCTTGCAGCTTGGTCCCATTGTGAAGCTTCCAATAGAGCAGCCCGGCACCAACTGCTGCGCCAGCAGCGACACCGCCGATTACAGCGCCCTTTGAGCCGTAGCTCGGGCGAGTACCTCCCGGGTAGTTACTTGTTCCGCCCGTGCCGCCAGGGTACTGAGCCATCGCAGTTCCAGAAATTGAAACCACCAGGGCAACGCCTGCGCAGATACGCTGCAACTCCCCAAGCCCGAATGTCTGCGACCGAATACCGTTCCTTCTTGCTTGATACAGATTCCTATTCATTGCAAGTTCTCCTTTTTGTGTTTTCGAGGATGCAAGTGCATGATCCTTCGAACTCGGCGAATCTCGTCGCCTTCAGCTCCATTTGCTTTCCAGTAACTGGTCGACACCGCGGTTCTGTTTGCAAAACGCGGTGTACTACTCAAAACAGTGCGTAGCGGGTCGTAAAGAACTTTCAAACAAGACCCAAGAGCGGCGGGCGTGCACGCGAGGGGCACCAACACGGTTTGCCTCGCGTGCATGACCCGAAACTTCGCCCAAACGGATTGAAGCCCTCAGTGGTCCGCTCGGAAGAAGAAGTAGTCGGCCGTGTAGGGCACGAGCTGAGTCTGACCCGCGGAGCAGGCGCTGGTAGGAACAGCTCCGCCGTTGGTGTTCAGACGTTGGATGAAGGTCGTGTTAGCCAGGAGGTTACCGCCGGTAGGCCCCTTTTTATTCCCGACTGACTGCAACAAGAGGCATTGAATAGAGCCCGTATGCGAACAACCCTCGATTTCAGAGCTGGGGTCGATGCCGTTCACCTTTACCGCCCAGACCCTGCTGCTATCGAAGGAACTCTGCCACGTCGCATTCCCACTTAGCGGGACGGTAATGCCCGGTTTGGGGTTCACGTTGATGCTCTGGAAGTGAGTGATGATCTGAAATTGCTGCCCGAAGAGATCCGTAAAGAGCGTGGCTTCGGGGCGGGCGGTTGGACTCCAGGCGGTGCCACCGGTGCTAGTCGGCAGGCAAGTATAGCCCTGACTACCGAAGGCGTGGCCCACCAAAAACGGAGAGTTTCCCGCCTGTACGGCAATGGTGTCGGGAACGGAT
>JAICJP010000069.1 GCA_025928375.1 Candidatus Sulfotelmatobacter sp. | reverse complement strand
GCACCCTGGGGTTGCGCGCCTGCTCGCGCAGGATCTGCTCCGTCCTATCGCTGGAGCCGTCTGAAACCACGACGATTTCATAACGTTCGGGGGGGTAGTCCAGGGCGAGCAGATTGGCCAGTTTCTTCTCCAGCACCCCGTCTTCGTTGCGGACCACCATCACGATGGAGACGTGCGGTTCGAAATTTGCGCGAAGCACAGGTCGGGGGCGCAGGCGCGCCCGGAGCCATAACCATCCCGCATAGCCTGCATAGGTGTAGAAGATGAGCGCGGCGGCTCCCCAAAAGAGCACTTTCATCTTGCGCCCCGCCCCAGCAGGACGATTTTGACCGTGTGGAACATGATCAGCAGATCGAGGCCTATCGAAGCATTTTTGATGTAGAACAGGTCGTATTGCAGTTTTTCGCGCGCGTCCTCAAGGGTATTGCCGTACTTATACTGAACTTGCGCCCATCCCGTTATGCCCGGCCGAACCACGTGGCGCAAGTTGTAGTAAGGGATCTCGCGGCTTAACCACTTCACGAACTCCGGCCGTTCAGGACGGGGCCCCACAAAATGCATGTCGCCCTTGAGCACGCACCAGAGTTGCGGAATCTCATCCAGGCGCAGAAGTCGCAGATACTTGCCCACCCTGGTGATGCGTGGATCATCATCCGTGGCCCAAGTGGCACCGGTATCCGCCTCAGCATCCTGCCGCATGGTGCGAAACTTGTAGCAATAAAAAGTCTCGCTTCCGCGGCCCACCCGCTCTTGCCGATAGAAAACGGGTCCTGTCGAACTTATTTTCACGGCCAAAGCCACGAAGGGAAGGACCGGAAGGGCAAGCACGAGCCCACAAAATGCAGCAATGAAGTTCACGATGCGCCGGAGGATACGATTGACGGTGCTGAAACGGAATCCCTCGGCGAAGATGAACCAACTGGGATACAACTGCTCCACTTCGATGCGTCCGGTGAGCTTTTCCAGCCAGGAAGTTGCCTCTTCGACCTTGACGCCCGCCAGCCGCAGAGTGAGCAACTGCTGAACGGGAATAGTTCCGCGCCGGTTGGGCATGGCAACAATGACCCGATGAACCCCTCGTTCTTTCGCCAAACCCGCCAGATGATCTCCGACCGCCTCCAGCGTGAGCTCACCCTCAATGTTTCCCGTCCAGCCCACGACTTCGATCCCCAGGCCCGGGCGCCGTAATCCACTGACCAGGCGTTGTGCGCGATCGCCAGTTCCCAGCACGTACACGCGTTCCCGGAAGAATGGCTGGCACACTAGCCAACCGTAAGCGGATCGCCAGCAGAACAGAGAGACCGCGAGGATGACTACACCGAAGATGGCGGAATTGTTGCCGGGAAGGAAATCGGGGAACTCGTAGATCACGCCCCCGAGTACCAGGGCCACCAGGCCCAGCACAAATAGCATGCGGAACGCCTGATCCAACTTCTGTTCGATCTTGGACGAATCGTAAAGATCGAAACCGTGCGACAGCAGCAGCACAACGCCGGTAAGCCCAAGAATTCTGAGATACCCACGTTCTATGAACAAGGCGTTGTTGAGCCGGAGCATGCTTTCCACCGTGAACATCGTCCCCAGGACGAACGAAAGCCCGATCACCAGCGCTTCTCCGAGCAGAAGCACCAGGCTTCGTACCGGGTAATACACGTTGAAGAGCCGAATCACTTGTAGCGTCCCCTATCCTTAAACGGTGGTCGTTTGCCGTTTCTCGTAAGCCTCGTAGTAATACCGCGCATACGGGGCCGCTTCGTCGCTGGTGCCGTTGAGCACGACTCCAACCAGCGCCTGGTCAGGAAACTCTTCGCGAGCCTTGCGGGCCACGTCGGATGGCGTGGAATTCGAGCGCACGACCATCAGAACTCCGTCGCAAGCTTTGGCCAGAACGCTGGCGTCTGAAACCGGAATAGCAGGAGGGGAATCGATGATAATCCAGTCGAACAGAGGCTCCACTCTCTGCAAAAGTACCTTCAGTTTGCCATTGCCCACCAGTTCCGCCGGATCCTCAATTCCAGTGCCGCTGGGCACGAAGAACAGGTTCTCCATGGGGCCACGCTGCATGATGGCGAACTCATCGCTTTTGCCCTGCAGATAGTCGGATAGGCCGGGCCCCGCCGTGGTACCCAGCATGAGGTGCAGACGCGGGCCCCGCAGGTCGGCATCGATGAGCAGCACGCGGCGGCCGTGCTGCCGCACCAGCACCTGCGCGAGATTCGACGAGGTAAATGACTTGCCCTCTTTCGGCAGGGCGCTCGTCACCAACAGTTTCTTCAAGGTCATCTTCTCGCGCATGTGATACAGGCGCGAACGCAAGGTGCGGAACTCTTCTGTACCCCGTTTGCTGTCGTCGCCATTCATGAACAACATGGTGCCGAGGTCGGGTTTCCATTCCATGTGGGCGCAGCGAGCCAGCATGGTGTCCACGCTGAATGGGCTGGCAAAAGCCGGCATCATCGCAGCTACTGCCACAGGATCCGGAACTCTGTGCGACGCCATTTCCGGCATGACAGGCGAGTCCACCGCGGCAACGGGGGTTGGGTCCAGTTGCGCGCCGCCCTGGTTCGCAGCCCGTTCTTGTTCGGCTTTCTTCAGCGCTTCGTGAATTCGGCTCATATTTTCCTTTCCTCGGGTACATCTTTTTCTTCTTGGCGTATGCGATCAGCCAGCGTTGCAATCGACCGGATGGCCTCGACGACATCAAACTTGTCTACCGGCGCAGCCGGAGGTGGCACTTTCATAGCCCCCGCGGAGGTGTTGTCGCCCAGGTCGAAATCGCGGGCCACTCCGTCTACCACCGAGGGACCTATAACCTTCTGCTGGTCCACAAATGCGCTCACCAGGCAGTGTTCACAGATGAGATTGATGACCCGGGGAATGCCGGATGAGTAACGATGGACGGCTACCATGGCTTCCGGCTCGAAAATCTGCGTTCCATTCGAACCCGCGATCCGCAAACGTTGCTGGATGTACGCCCTGGTTTCCTCCAGGGTTAACGGATGGGTCTTGGCGCGCAATGTGAGTCGCTGCTTCAGTTGCCGCAGTTGTGGCTGCTTCAGCTTCTGTTCCAGTTCTGGCTGGCCCACCAGCACGATCTGCAGCAGTTTCTCGGTGAAGGTCTCAAGATTGGTAAGCATGCGAATCTCTTCGAGAACTTCATCGGAGAGATTCTGGGCCTCATCCACGATCAGCACCGCCGTCTCACCGGCACGGTAGCGATCGAGCAACCAGTTGTACAGCCGCAGCAGGATCTGGCTCTTGGCGCGGGTATCGCAGGGAATCCCGAAATCCGCCATCATGTAGTCCAGGAACTGAGGAACGTTCAGCCGGGAGTTGAAGATGAACGCGGTGGCGACTTGTTGCAGGCGCAACCACTCCAGCAGTTTGTTAATGAGCGTAGTCTTGCCGGTCCCTACTTCTCCGGTCAGAAGGACGAATCCCTTCCTGCTTTGGATGCCATAGGTCAGGCACGCCAATGCCTCTTCCGTATGCCGCGTCAGGAACAAATAACGCGGGTCCGGATTTACATTGAACGGATTCGCTCGCAGTCCGTAGAACTCTTTATACATAGTCTTTTCCGCAGCCAGTTCCGCCTAGACCGAAAGCGGGTCGCTCTGAATGTCAGGATCTTTGGTTTTTGCTTTCCTATGCCACAACTTGCCGTCTTTGTTCTCCGAAGCCGGCCCCACCCAGGGCACGGCGACGAGCATCGGCAACTCCAGCGCAGCCTCGGCATCGGCCTCGGTGCGGATTGAGTTGTCCCGCAATTCCAACCACATCGCAATGCCGACTCCGAGCGCCAGACCCGCAGCCAAACCTCCGCCGATGAACATCAGCAGATTCGGGAAGCTCGGCGCATCGGGAAAACTGGCAGGCTGGATCTCCGTCATGCGCTCGCCCTGCGCCTGATTCGTCATGTGCGCGGTCAGGTCAGCCGTGGATTTTTTGCCCAGCAACTCCTGATACGTCTTGGCCGCGTTTTCGTAATCCCGGGTCAAGGCCTTGTACTGTTCTTCCACCGCCGGACTCAACGAGAGGTGCGACTCGTACTGGCTCACTGCGCTTTGCAGTCTCTTGATTTCCCGGTCGGCCAGTGCGATGTCCTGATCGTCGCGATGAATCTGCTGGCGCAGTTGCCGGATCTCAATGGGCTCCATTGCCGATCCGCGCTCGCTGTCCGAATCCGTCGCACTCGCCGACGCCTTACTGATCTCGGCCAACTTGGCCTTCACTTCTGTGATATCCGCTTTCGTCTTGACCACGTCCGGGTGGTCATCGGTGTAACGGGCGCGCAGCGAGATTAACTGCGATTGCAGTTCGGACAATTGCTTCTGCAGTGTCTGGGGATTGGTGGACAACTGGGTCGACTTCCACGACGCCAGTTGTTGCGACAGTTGCGATTGGTTATAAGCTTTGTCCTGTTGCGCGATATTCTGCTTCTGCGTGAAAGCGTCCTGCTGCTGGGTCAGGGTCATCAGCATCTTCAGGTTGGCATCCTGGTCGGTAGGAAGCTGTCCCGAGTGCTGCCTTTTGAAATCTGCCAGTTTGGCGTCCATTTCATCCAGCGTGCGTTTGGCGTCGTCAAGCCCCTGCGTCAAAACGTCCACGGTGCCCTTTGCACTGGCCTGGATGAACTCCAGATTCTTCTGAACGATCTTGGAAGTAAGCGCCTCGCAAACCCGCTGTGCATCTCTCGGGTTCGACGATATGTATGACACCATGAAGCCGGGCGAGGCATTTTGGCCCGGCCGCCGTCTGATGCCGCCAGTAACCTGGGATAAATCAGAGAATGGTGCCCCGAGCAACTGCGGCTGAGAGCGCATCTCTTCCAGGATAGAATCGATCTCCTGGCTGCTCCTCCCTGGGAACAGGTTCTGCAGAACTGGGCGCATCTCCGAGTCGCTGGTGGCCAGCGCGCGCAGCATTCCAATGCGCGCGTTGAGGTCATCGGAAACCACCGGTTGGACCATGTTTTCGGGTACTTTCTGGCCTTCAATCAGCACGACCGATTGCGACGTGTACTTGCCATAGAACTTCTTGACCGGCAGGAAGGCCAGATATCCTAAGAGCGGGCCGATAAGCGCCGGAATCAGGATCGATCGTGCGCGCCGGGCAAACATCGCCAGATAATCGTCCATGCTTAATTCACGATTCTGAATCATCTTTGCATCCATTCCGGCCTCGCTCCCCAGAGACGAGGCCTTGAAAATCAATCCAGCCGCATCGGCCGGGGGGTCCAATCCAGACCAAACGTGAGCGAATGCCGATTAGAGGTGTTGCCGCAGTTCGTCAAGCCGGCGCAATAAGTGTTGTCGAACGCCAGGCGATTGAACTGATACGCCGCATACCCGTGAAAATCGTGACCAAACTGGCGGTGCAAACCAACTCCAAAGAAGCCGTATTGGAATGTATTGGCATTCACTCCCGGGCAGAGCGGCAGACCGGTGGGATTCTGCTGGCCCGAAAAAACACAGGTCGCCAGCTGTTGAGCGCTCAATGACTGCAGCCTCGAATTGTGTGAATAACCGATGTCGGCAAACAAGTTCCAAACTCGCGACAAGGAGTGATTCATGCCCAGACGAGCGATATCGCTTTGCGCTCCGGCAAACAGGCCCGAGCCACCCGTCTCATAGCGTTGGTAGCTCAGATCGTAAGAGGTTCTGGGAAACCTGTAGCGCAAATGAAATTGACCGGCGACGCCCAGCTTCGTCTGGTGGTTCGTAATGGGAATCAATGCGTTGCCAAATAGCACGCAGATCGAATTCGCAGGCAGGTTCGGGTTGGCGCAGACTGCGCTCTGGCTATCAATCACAGTCAATTGGGGCCCAGCAGCAATCAGGAAATCCATCCTGCCCGTAATCCGGTGTCCGTACATCGCTTGCACGACGTGCGAATGGAATGCCATTCCCCCAACCGAATAATCAAAGCTTTGATAGCCATATACCAGCGCTAATTGCGTGTGGGCGCTTACCAGGTGGTTGTAGCCGGCCTGCGCGGAAATCTGCTTCACGCCGAGGAAAGGTGTGCCGCTTGAAACGTCGCCGCCATAAAAATGTGTGAAGGCATACGCCCCCGCCGCCGTAACCGACGATCTCGGGCTAAGACTCTCCTGAACGTCCGCGACGCTAACATTCACGATTCGCGGCGCCAGGCCGAATGAACCCAACGTACTGCCGCCAAAAAACGCGCCGAATGACGCGTTCCCCAGGGAGCCGATGCCCATCGATCCCGCGGAACCGTATGACCCCCCGAAGTTGCCTTCCGGCAAATAGCTGAAGCTATCGCGTAGCGAGAGTGCGCCGCGCCTCCACCTAATTTTCTGGTCCACATCCATCTGCTGGAGCATTTTCACGCTGTGTCCCTGCAAGCTGTAGAACGCAGCGCCACCTACATAATCGAGCGCCAGATCGTAATGACTCCACAGTCGACGCAGCGTCAGGCTGCCCAGCGCGCGCGTGATGGAACTGACATGCGTGTTATTGCCGATGAGGTTCAGAGCATTGGAATCCACGGTTTCGCTGACCGTCGCGCCTGGCTGCAAATAACTCAGCGGCGCGGCATTGGGCTCCAGCGACGGCAGGTCAAGCCCGGAAAGCGGCGGATTCTCGGTTGTGCTGAGAGGCGCATTCTCCTGGCCATAAGCTGGCACCGGTCCCGGTTGCTGCTCCGCCTGTCCAGCAGCGTTCGCAGGCGGCGCCGAAGTATCCTGCGCGTTGCCAACCCCGAGCGCCAAGCTCAACATCCCCATCCCCCAAATGATTCTTCGTCTTCTCATTTCGTCCTTACGGAACCACCACTGTGTCACCGGGTTTCAGTTGAATATTCTGTTCCTGGTGATTCCCTTTCACGACTTCCTTGTAATTGAACGGCAGTTTCACTTGCCTGCCGTTTTCGGTGCGCAGCAGATAAATTGCTTTGAGATTCGCAAATTGGCTAAAGCCGGCCTGAGACAAGGCCTGCAACATAGTCATGTGCGGGAGCAGTACCATGGGCCCGCTATGCAGGACTTCCCCCGTGACGAAAACGCGACGACTGTTCATCGCGCTCACCACCACGGTCACCCGCGGATCGGCGATGTATTTCTTCAGTTTCTCCGTAATGGAGTCCTTCAACTGCAGGGGAGTCAGCCCTGCAGCCGGAATGTCGTTCAGCAGTGGCATTGAGATCTTGCCATCCGGGCGTACCGGGAGCGTCTCCGACAGGTCCGGCTCTTTCCATACGGATATCTTGAGCACGTCATCAGCGCCGATTACATAATCGGAAGGAGTGGCAGAGTCCTGCGTAGCTTCAGCCGGTCGGGCGGGATTATCGCCGGGCTTGGGGCCCTCCGCCGACTGCGCCAGGATTCCCGCTGTGAACAAGAAAATGCACAGCAGCAACGCCACTTTCATGCTTTTCTGCATACATTCTCCCAATGATTTAAGACGTTCCATAGCCCTCGTATCCAATCTGCTTTAGCTTGTAAAGCAGAGCTTTATAGCTGATCTGCAACTCCGCCGCAGCCCTGCGACGATTCCAGCGAGTGCGGGTAAGGACCTTCAGAATCAGCTCTCTTTCAGCCTGATGCGAAGCGGCCTTGGCGGCGGCCTTAAGCGAGAGCCGGTTCCCGTTTCCCGCCTCCGACGGCTGGCGCAACAGAGCTCGGAGGCCTCCCATCGCCAGATGCTCATCGCCGAGCGCGACCAAGACCCGGGCTGCGCTTTCCAATTCACGCAAATTGCCTGGCCAGGAATAGTCCTGGAACAGTCGCGCCATGTCCGTGCTTATTTCGGGCAAGGGGCGCCGAAATTCCTCTGCGTACTTGTGCAGAAAATGCGTCATCAGCCGAGGTATGTCTTCTTTGCGCTGCCGTAGAGGCGGGAGTCGCAGGCACACTCCGCTGATCCGGTAATAGAGATCTTCGCGAAGCCGTCCCGCTTTTACCTCCACCTCCAGATCGCGAGCACTTCCACAGATAAATCTCGCGGCCGATTCAGCAGACCCATTCCGACCCGTAACTCGCAGCAAAGCCTCTCGGAGGTAGGCCTGAGACGCAGCACTCAGGTCTGCCAGTTCCTCCAGAAATATCGTCCCCCCGCGGCCCTGTCCGCCATTGTGCGGAATAGCCAAATCTTCCGGCTTAAGAGTCGAGCATTGCAGCTGACGGAATGGCTGTGTATTTCGCCGCGACATCTCGTGAATGCGCCGAGCAGTCGCATGCTTGCCGGCCCCGGCTTCCGCCAGCAGCAGAACGGGCACGTCGCTCTGGGAAAGCTCGCTGATAACGGCTTCGACGGGCCGCATGCTTGCGCTGACGCTTTCGACAAAAGCACCGTTCGGCGCCCGCGAAGCGTTTTGGCCAGCCTCACGCACAATGTCAGGCAATTGTTTCCCCATTCCGCCGGTTCATTCTTAGGCCAAATCTGTCCACAAATGTTTACTTGCGTTGGCTTGTTGCACGACAACTGCCGAAACGGCAGCACCAGAATCCAATCTCCCGCCTGGGTACTTATCCCCCTTTTAATTCAATGCTTTGACTTACGTTTCGGCTCCGGTGCAGCAACATCGTCTCGCTCGTCCCCACTTAATCGAAGTGGGGAAAATGGGAAAAGTTTTTCCCACATGATCCGCCATTGTGCGGTACTCGAAAGCTCTAATCCACGTGTTCCCTAGCGCTTAAGACCCACAGAAACGCCAAACTGCTTCCCACCATACTGTGTGAAACAACTTTCCCAATATTACCCAAGTAAGACCCGTTTTGGGGACCAAAGTGTGGTCCAGCCCGACCCGGGGGATCCTTCTGCTGAATGTACCTTGCAAGACACAGTCTCCTGTCTGGCCATCAATTGCCTGTTTGGCACCGATTCGCTATGCTTGAGCTTTCCCGGGCTGTTGCTGAACTTGTGAATCCACCTGTTCAAATCGAGGCCATGACTGCCCGCCGGGAGCACGGCTTGGCCAACCTCCTCCAATACTGGCAGATCCTGATCCTCGCTGCTTTAACGCTCTGGCTTTACTGGCCTACGCTGGTACGCTTGGTGCAGCAATGGGGAAGTGATCAGAATTTTTCTCATGGATACTTCGTTCCGCTGTTTTCAGCATTCGTAATCTGGCAGGATAGGGCGCGCTTGGCAGGCATACAGAGACGCCCAAGTTGGACAGGCCTGGCGCTGCTTGTAGCCGGGTTGAGTCTGCTGATAGTCGGGCAACTGGGTGCGGAACTCTTCTTGTCCCGGTCTTCTCTCCTGATCGTCCTGGCCGGCTCGGTGGTTCTGTTCGGGGGATGGAGTCTTTTACGAGCGCTCTTGTTTCCCTGGGCTTTCCTCTTCCTGATGATCCCGATCCCTGCAATTATCTTCAACCAGATCACGTTTCCTTTGCAGATTCTGGCTTCGCAAGTTGCAGCTGCGACGCTTCCTCTATTTGGGGTGCCGGTGTTACGTCAGGGAAACGTGATGACGCTGGCTTCGCAAGTTCTGCAGGTGGCGGAGGCCTGTAGCGGGATCCGGTCCCTGATGTCGCTTGTGACCTTGGCCATCATTTACGGGTATCTGATGGAGCGTCGTTTGTGGATCCGGTATGTTCTGGCTCTGGCTGCGGTGCCGGTTGCGGTGGCGGCGAATAGTTTCCGCATCATCAGCACTGGACTGATGGTGGAATACTGGGACCCGGACAAGGCCGAAGGATATTTTCATACTTCCTGGGGCTGGATCGTGTTTGTAATCTCGTTGCTCATGCTCTATGCCGTGCACGCTGTCATTCGCAGGATCGCATCTCAGTCAGGGGGAGGAGCATGAAGAACATGACGGCGCGTTTTGTGGCGGCTGGTCTGCTCATCGCGTCCACTGCGATTTTCATGCAGGCCCATAATCGTCAGGAGGTCTTCCCTCGCCGCCAAGATCTGCAAGGTTTTCCCGCCACCCTGGGCCCTTGGCTAGGTACCGATACGCCGATCGACAAGGATGCGCTCGAGGTCCTGGGCAAGGGCGAGTTTCTTCTTCGGGTCTATCAGAATCAGGAGCAAGCCCAGCCTGTTGTGGACTTGTTCATCGCCTACTACCGCAGCCAAAGGACGGGCGAGACTCCGCATTCTCCACAGCACTGTCTCCCGGGTTCGGGGTGGGCACCGATCGGAAACACCCGGATCAGGCTCTCGATGCCGGGGCATGAACCGTTTCCCGTAAACCGCTATGTGATCTCCAAGCAGGATGCGCGACAAATCGTGCTGTACTGGTTCTGGGCGCACAATCGCGGAGTAGCAAGCGAGTATTGGAATAAGTATTATTTAGTTGCCGATTCCATAAAGATGAACCGCAGCGATGGCGCTCTGATCCGGATCACGAGCCCCATTCAGCCGGGAGAAACTGCGGATGCCGCGCAGCAGCGGATTTCACCGTTTGTCAACAGCATTTTGCCCCTCCTCGACGATTACATCCCGCGCTGAGAAGGAACTGTATACGAGCCTGGACAGAGTGTGACTGCGGTAACTGTTTTGACTGGTTACCCTCAATTATGATCAACCTTTGCGTGGACGAAGATACCCGTCGTCCTTCTGCAATTCCGGTTGGAGGATTCAAATGACCCGCTCAGTTCTCCTGCGCTTGCTCGTCCCTTGTTGCCTGCTTGCCGTTCTGTTCACCGGATGTTCCCGTGATCCCAATGCGCGCAAGCAGAAGTATTTCGACAGTGGCGAAAAGTATTTCAGCGAAGGCAAGTACCGCGAAGCGGTCATCCAATTTTCCAACGCGATACAGATCGACCCGCGTTTTGCCCAAGGGCACGCACAGCTGGCTCAGTCGTACCTGAAGTTGG
Organism: Candidatus Sulfotelmatobacter sp.; assembly: GCA_025928375.1. Classification (GTDB taxonomy): domain Bacteria; phylum Acidobacteriota; class Terriglobia; order Terriglobales; family Acidobacteriaceae; genus Sulfotelmatobacter. The sequence continues at coordinate 4,988 of JAICJP010000069.1, read as the reverse complement.
GCGACACGCAGCGTGCTTACAACGAGCTGTCGCGCACGCTGGAACTCACGCCCGACGACTATCGTGCGCACCTCGATCTGGCCAATCTGCTGACGGCGGCCCGGCACCCCGACGGCACGTCATTTCCGGACTATATGAGCCAGGCGAAGCCTCACCTGGATTTCCTGAAGGACAAACAGCCGAACAATCCCGAGACCCATCAGGCGTGGGCCAGCTATTACGAAGCTCAGAACAAGATCGGGGAGGCTATCCAGGAAGCGCAGCAGACAATTTCGCTGGATCCGAATCGCGCGGAATCGTATTTGTTGCTGGCCCTTCTGCACATTCGGGCCAATCAACCGGATCAGGCTGAGACCAATTTCAAGAAGGCCATCGCGGTCGATGCAAAGTCGTTGAATGCCGTGCTCGCGCTGGGTGCCTTTTATCAATCGCACAATCGCCTGCCCGAAGCGGAACAGCAGTTCAGGCAGGCGATCCAGATTGACCCATCCAATGGGGTGCCGCGCGCGGCTCTGGTTCGTTTGTTGATGCAGGAAGGGAAAAGGAATGAGATCGTAACTTTCCTGCAGGAAACGAAGAGAGACCTTCCCAACAATCACCAGGGATACACCATGTTAGGTGATTATTACTTCGCAACCGGCGACATGGACAAAGCCATGGCAGAATACGCTTCCCTCTACCATGACCATCCCAAGGATACGCAAGTCAAGAAGAACTACATTCAGATTCTCATCCTGAAAAACCAGCTGGATGAGGCGGCAAAGCTCAATAACGAGATCCTGAAGGGCCGCCCCGGCGACGTGGACGGGCTGATTTTCAAAGGCGAACTACAGCGGCTGAAAAATGATCCCTCCGGGGCAGTCGAATCGTTGCAGGCCGCACTACATAATGAGCCCAATAACGCTGTGGGGCATTACCAACTGGGCCTGGCCTATGCCCAGGAACGCGACCTGAGCCGGGCTGAATCAGAGTGGCGCGAAGCAGTCCGAATCCGCCCCGAACTGGTCGACGCGCAGCGATCTTTGGCGACTCTACAGATCAGCCGCGGCGAATATGACAACGCTTTGCAGACCGCCCAACAGATGGTGAATGCGCAGCCGCTGTCGGGTGACGGCTTCATTCTCAAGGGCATTGCGGAACTGGGCCTGCGCAAGTTCGCGGACGCGCAACGAGACGATGAACAGGCCCGGAACCGGGCGCCGGATAATCCCGCTGCCTACGTGCAGCTTGGTCACGTGCAGCTGGCTCAGAAACAATACGGCGAAGCGGAGAAGTTCTATCAGCAGGCGCTCGAGAAAGATCCGGCCTCCGCGGACGGGCTTCGGGGCCTTATGACGACGTACGTGGAGCAGAAGCAATACGATAAGGCGATCGCCGCAGCCCATGCGCAGATCGCCAAATCGCCCAATAACAGCAATTTCTACGATCTGCTCGGGACCGCCCTGTTCGATGGCAAAAAAGACTATGCCGGAGCCGAAGCTGCCCTGCGCCAGGCAGTGGATCTGGACAAGACGAACAGCGACGCCCTGGAAAAGCTGGGCAAGGTGCAAATTCAGCAGGGCAATATGGACCAGGCTCTCGCACTTTACCAGCAGGCGATCAAGGACAATCCCAAGAATGCCCGCTTTTACATTCTTTCCGGCGAGCTTTACGACGCAAAACAAAATTGGGATCAGGCAAAGGCGATGTACCAACAGGCCCTGATCGTTTCTCCGGACAACCCGCTCGCCGCCAATAATCTGGCCTACGTGCTACTCGAGCAAGGCGGAAACGTCGATGTGGCCATGAACATGGCGCAGACGGCGCGCCGCGGGATGCCGAATTCTCCCAACGCCGCTGATACTCTGGGTTGGGCCTATTATCAGAAGGGCATCTATCACTCGGCCATTGATCAATTTCTGGAGGCTCTGCGGCTGAATCAGAAGAATGGCGGGCCTGACAGTGCTACCGTCCACTACCACCTTGGCCTCGCCTACCAGAAGGTAAATCAGAATACGCTCGCGCGCGAGCATCTGGAAAAGGCCGTGAAGCTCAGGCCGCAGTATGCAGACGCTCGCAAAGCATTATCAGAGCTGCGGGGATAATCTGAACTCGGCCGCCCGTCTCTCGCTGAGCCTTGCTGCACAATGAAAAGACCCCGCATGGGCGGGGTCTTTGCACTCTTGCGAACCAATCCTACGCTTTCAGCTTGCGCCGGATCGCTCCCGCCATACCGACCAGTCCCGTACCAAGCAGGGTCAAAGAACCCGGCTCCGGCACTACGATGTTGGTGTCTCCGCTCGAGATGCTCGTGCTGCCGTTGAAATAGCCTTTGCCGGTGTTGATCGTCAACTGCACGGTAACACCGACGGTGGAGAACCCTGTATTGGTCGTGCCCGAAAGCGCGCCGGTCAGGGTGTAATTATGGGTGCCATTGGACAATGTCACCAGGTTCCAGGTCACCGGTCCTGTGAAGGTTCCGGTGAACAGGGTGCCATTGGGAACGCCATTGCTGCCATTGCCGGTGATCGTAAACCAGCCGCCAGCCGCAAAGGTACCACCAGCCTGCAATGAGCCGCTGCTGAGCGCGCCCGTAGCAAAGCTGACACTGCCAAGGTTGGAGCCGGTGATCATACCGCCTCCATTCAGCCCGTTAACAGCGATTAGGGCCGATCCGCTCAGCGTAAGACCGCTATTCGAACCAGCCAACGTGCCACCGCTGTTGGTGTAATCAACCCCACCATCAGCAAAAGCTGCGATTGGCAGGGCCAGTGCCAACACAGCCATCAATAGTAGCTTCTTCATCTACTTATCTCCTAGGATCGTGCTGCCCGGGTCAATCGAACGACGCGTGGCTGCACCTTGCTGAGGGAGAGTCGCAAGGCGCTCTGGTACAGAAGCACACTCAGTTCCAAACTGCCCGCTGCACAAGGCACATACAGCAAAGCACTTATGGAAGCTGAGAAGCTATGCAGAGAGTTTAGATGAAATTTTCTGCGCAGGCAGCAGAAAAATATATGCAGTTGCGGGGCTGTGACCTTCTGAGTATACAGATCAGTCGGCGGCAATTTCCTGCTTGGGGATCTGTGCCTCTGGATGCTTGCTCATACGGTTTGACGGTAGCCCAGCATCCCGAATTTTGTATAACAGCGCCCGATAACTGATGCTCAGCGCCTTTGCCGCTTGCTTGCGGTTCCAGTGGTGATTCTGGAGAACTTTCAATATCACCTTGCGTTCCAGTTCACGGACCGCTTGGCGGGTCAGTTTCTTCAGCGAAATTTGGCCGTCCACAGGGATATCCGTATTGAAGAAATCTGCAGTGCGCGGAGCCAGGTCAGCGGAGATCACGTCCTCGCTGCCCAGGATGACGTAGCGCTTGACCAGATTCTCGAGCTCACGGATATTCCCCGGCCAATGATACTTAGACAACACTGCCATCATTTCGTTCGACAGAGGCTTGGCACGGCAGTTGTATTTGCGGTTGTGATACTCAAGAAAATAAGTAACCAGATCAGGTATGTCGCCGGCGCGCTCGCGAAGCGGAGGCAAGTGCAAATTCACAACGTTGATCCGGTAAAACAAGTCGGAGCGGAAAGTCCCGTTCTCAATCTCTTGCTCCAGTTTGCGATTGGTTGCGCAAACCACCCGTACTTCCACTTTCTTGTCTTCCTGGGAGCCAATGCGGCAGAACTGACCATCCTGCAAAACCTGCAGCAGCTTGGATTGCAAAGACATATCCAGTTCAGAAATCTCATCGAGAAAGAGGGTACCCCGATGGGCCATTTCTACCCGCCCGGGCTTCACTCCATAGGCTCCGGTGAAGGCTCCCTTTTCATATCCAAATAGCTCACTCTCCAGAAGGGTTCCGGGGATCGCAGGGCAGTTCACTTTTACCCAGGGTCCAGTGCGCCAAGGTGAATTGGCGTGCACCATGCGCGCGATGATGTCTTTGCCGGTACCGCTTTCCCCTTGGATCAGCACCGGAACGTTGGCGCCAGCCAGTTTCAGCAGGCGGTCCCGTACCGCGCCCATCGCCTCGGTTCGGCCGAACACGATCGCTTCCGGGGGCATTTCGCCCAAAGGCTGTACTAGAGAATTGACACTGCCGCTAGTCATGGCTGGTTCACCAACTCGAGGGGAGAACCTCTCTAGAGCATCCAGGAAACCAATCGGTCCTGTGCATGGAGGTGATATGCAAATCTAGCTTATGTGGTTGAGCACTAGCAACTTACCAAAGAGCCGCGCAGGGGCTCGCCAGTAACTCCTCATTGATGACCAGAGTACCATCTTTCGATGAAGGGTGCGCAAATCTTTTCACATCCGGGAAAGCAACTTCCGCTGCTTGGCGCGTGGGCGACTGGTGAGGGTCAACGGCCGAGAAAATTTGATTCCGAGAAGATAGTAGCCCTCAGCTGAGGAAGTTCGCAGCGTCTTGGCGTGCAGGGTACGTGCGGCTTGGGGGAGGGGCGCCATAGCCGTGATGGGTGCGCTCGGAATCTCCAAGCGCAATTGAGCAATGGGCGGCAGAACTCTGCGTATAGCGATAAGCATTCCCCCAGCGCTTACGTTCAGCGCGGTGGCGAATTCCAGGAATTCCTTCCCTTTTGCATCTCGGCTGCGCACGAAAACGGGGATGGCAAGCGGCAGTCGAGCCCACTTTCGCCGCTCAGTGCCCCGATTTGAACCGTTCATGCGCACCTCTCCGTACTAAATTCCGGGTACTTAGAAGCACATACACTGCCAAAACCCAGACGAACATCGGTAAAAACGGGTAGAACTCGCGGTGCAGTTGGCTGTTAGGACCATCAAAGCACTCCACTGACCGCTTTTTGCTGGGTCTATTTTCGCCTTATGTTCACTACCTTGGGTTCAGGTGTACGACACGCGAGCTGCTCAGAAGTGCATAGTTTTGCTATACTTGGGTAATTCCGTTTCATTTTTCGTTGACAAGGCTGGTTACGTACCTTACGATTTTGATTACCGACACTCCAGTTGACTGGTGAGTGCGG